>NZ_JBSVWF010000015.1:0-108632 GCF_054071635.1 Pseudomonas sp. SDO52101_S400
AGCCATAGATTTGTGTGCTGACACGCCCTCATCGCGGGCAAGCCCACTCCCACAGGGTCACCGTTGTCTGAGGGTTCGCGGTCTGAAGCAAAAACCGCTATCGTCGCCGCCATTCGAAATCGAGGCGACCATGGGCTATCTACTTATTGTCACGCTGATCCAGGCGTTTTCCTTCAGTCTGATCGGCGAATACCTGGCCGGGCATGTCGACAGCTACTTCGCGGTGCTGGTGCGTGTGGTGCTGGCCGGGCTGGTGTTCATCCCACTGACGCGCTGGCGTTCGGTGGAACCGGCGTTCATGCGCGGCATGCTGCTGATCGGCGCGTTGCAGTTCGGCGTGACCTACGTCTGCCTGTACCTGAGCTTCCGGGTGCTGACGGTGCCGGAAGTGCTGCTGTTCACCATCCTCACGCCGTTGCATGTGACGCTGATCGAAGACGCGCTGAACCGCCGCTTCAATCCATGGGCGCTGATCGCGGCGCTGGTGGCCGTGTGCGGTGCTGCAGTGATTCGCTATGACCGGATCAACCCGGACTTCTTCATGGGCTTCCTGTTGCTGCAACTGGCCAACTTCACCTACGCCGCCGGGCAGGTGCTGTACAAGCATCTGGTGGCCAGGCACCCAAGTGATTTGCCGCACTACCGGCGTTTCGGCTTCTTCTACTTAGGCGCGCTGGCGGTTGCGTTGCCGGCGTTCCTGCTGTTCGGCAAATCCAATTTCCTGCCCGAAGCGCCGCTGCAATGGGGCGTGCTGGTGTTCCTGGGTCTGGTCTCGACCGCACTCGGTCTGTACTGGTGGAACAAGGGCGCGTGCCTGGTCAACGGCGGCACCCTGGCGGTGATGAACAACCTGCACGTGCCGGTGGGATTGCTGCTGAACCTGCTGATCTGGAATCAGCATGAGGAACTGGGGCGGTTGTTCCTCGGTGGCGGCGTGATTCTGGCGGCGGTGTGGATCAGCCGGTTGGGGATTCGCAAGCCGGCGCCAATTGCCCCACCAGAAACTCGATAAACGCGCGGGTTTTCTGCGGCACCCGCCGCGCCGACGAGTACACCGCGTTGATAGTGATCGCCGGGGCTTGCCATTCGCACAGCACCGGCACCAGTCGCCCGGCGGCCAGCGCTTCTTCGACGATGAAGTCCGGCAGCAGCGCAATGCCCATGCCGGCCTCGGCCGCTTGCGCCAGCAAGTCGCCGTTGTTGGCGTGCAGCGGCCCGGTGACGTTGACCCGCTGCGTCTCCTTGCCGTTGCACAGTTGCAGGCTGACGCCACTCTGCAGATAGCCGTAGTTCAAGCATTGATGTGAGCGCAGATCCTGCGGGGTCTGCGGCGTACCCGCGCGTTCGAGGTAAGCAGGGGAGGCGACCATGATCCGCGGCGCTGGCGCCAGTTGTCGGGCGATCATGGTCGAATCGGGCAGGCTGGCGATGCGGATGGTCACGTCGAACCCGCCGCGCACCGGATCGACCTGCTGATCGCTGAGCACCAATTGCAACTCGATGTTCGGGTGCTGCTCGTGGAACAGCGGGATCAGTTTGCCCAGGCGCCGCAAGCCAAACGACATCGGTGCGTTGACCCGCAACACACCGCGCAATTCGCCCACCCCGTCCCGCGCCCGCTGCTCGGCCTCGTCCAGCGCCGCAATCACTTCCCGCGCCGCTTCGAAATACTCGGCGCCGGCCTCGGTCAGGTGCAGGCTGCGGGTGGTGCGTTGCAGCAGCTGCACGCCGATGGCTTCTTCCAGCGCCTGAATCTGTTTGCTGACTTTCGACCGGGGCACGTCCATGGCCCGGGCGGCGGCTGCAAAGCCGTTCTCGCCGACCGTCACCACGAAGGCGCGCATGCATTCGATGCGATCCATGATTGTCCCTTTTTTGGAATCAATGATTCTCGATTTTATGGAATTGTCCCTTTATCGGCTAGCCCCTAAAGTGACATCCAAGCCGAGACAACAACGCCGCAGACGGCAAGCCACTCGACTCACCCATTACCCAATCGAAACTCTGAATCGACATCAAAAGGAACGCGCCATGTCTATCCGTGAACTGCTGAACCCAACCAACTCCGCCCTGATCCTGATCGACCACCAGCCGCAAATGGCTTTCGGCGTGCAGTCGATCGACCGTCAGACCCTGAAGAACAACACCGTCGGCCTGGCCAAGGCAGCGAAGATCTTCAACGTGCCGACCATCTACACCTCGGTCGAAACCGAAAGCTTCAGCGGCTACATCTGGCCGGAACTGCTGGCGGTGCACCCGGAGCAGAAGCCGATCGAGCGCACCTCGATGAACTCCTGGGAAGACAAGGCGCTGGTTGACGCGGTGAAGGCCACCGGCCGCAAAAAGCTGATCATCGCCGCGCTGTGGACCGAGGTCTGCCTGACCTTTCCGGCACTGGAAGCCCTGGCTGAAGGCTACGAGGTGTACATCGTCACCGACGCGTCCGGCGGCACCACCAAAGAAGCCCACGACATGTCGGTACAGCGGATGATTCAGGCCGGCGCAGTACCGGTGACCTGGCAGCAAGTACTGCTCGAGTACCAGCGTGACTGGGCGCACAAAGACACTTATCAAGCGGTGATGGACCTGGTGCTGGAACACAGCGGCGCGTACGGCATGGGCGTCGATTACGCCTACACCATGGTGCACAAGGCTCCGCAGCGGCAGGCCTGATAAATCGGCAGGACAAAAAAAGACGCAACCTGGTTGCGTCTTTTTTTTGCGCTGAAGAAAGCTCTACATCAAATGTTTTTCGGCTTCTGGAATGTGGCTCGCGCCAAGGACTGCCGGCAATATCCCGGAGCGCAAATCCCCACCGCTCGGCTGCTGATACAGACTCAACCCGAACTCCGGCAGCACCGCCAGCAGGTAATCGAAAATATCCCCCTGGATCCGCTCGTAGTCGGCCCATACCGTGGTGGTGGTAAAGCAGTAAATCTCCAGCGGAATGCCCTGAGCCGTGGTCTGCATCTGGCGGACCATGCAGGTCATGTTCGGCTGGATTTCCGGGTGGCTCTTCAGGTAAGCCAAGGCATAGGCGCGGAAGGTGCCGATGTTGGTCATGCGCCGGCGCGCAATCCAGATAGCCCCAGATGCTTTTTCTGTTTCGAATTGACGCCTTCTCGCCGCGGGTCCCCTCCAGCGGTCATCCCAGTCCAAATGACACACGGCCTGGCATACTGGCTGCTTGCCAGTCTTTACGTATATGCTCCGACCACTGCATCACGCCCGATCCCACGTTTACGGGTATGGCACCGGCCTGTGCAAGGCTGCAATTGATGCGTCATTGCCGCCTAGGTAGCTGCCGAGGCACTTGGTTCCTCTTGCCGGGCAGGAGGGTGCTGCTTACATGGAGATCGCATGAGTTTTTTTTCGGACGAAGAAATAGATTCACTTAAGATCACTCGGATGATCCTGCACGTGGTGGGTACCAAGAACTTCGAGTCTCAGCCAGAGCGCGCTTTGGAGGAGGAAGCATTCTTTATCGATAAAATTGTAGACATGGCTGCTGCGCCGGTCTTTATGTTCAAGGCTGTATCTACGACCCGGGACGAGATTGAAGCCATTGCGGCCGGGATCACTCCGTTCGTCGATGGTGCTCAGAGCTTAGCTGCCAGCTTTAACCGAGCACACGTTGGTGGCAGTGCTGATGGGGTTTTGTTGATGTTCGAGCTGTCGGTCAAAGACCCCACTGTGAAGATTTACAGCCTGATAAAGTACGACTACAAGTTGGCTCTGGAGCAAAACGATGGTGCTCCAGGCAACAAGCTGCGCCGAATCGTTAACGCCTTGGTAGACGAAAAGAAGGCTATCCAGAAGACGGCGCTCGTCCGTGTGGTCGATGCTGTTGCTGACAAGAATGTTTCGGCCACAGACCGTACAAAGCATGGCGTAGATCTGGCAGATTACTTCGCCGACTTCCTGTCGGTGGCCAGGGATGTTTCGGACACGGAGTTGAGCGAGCTTACCCGCAAGGTGCTCAAGGGGGCACTCCAGGCCTGTATCGAGCATCTCCCAGGCAAAGACGTGGCTAAGGCCCTGAAGAAAGCCCAAGCAAACCTCGGCACTCGTACGCTGATCGATGAAAATGCGATCGTGGAGGCGGTGATGCTGGCTGCTGGTCATCCTGAAGATGAAAAGATAGCTGGTCGCCTTGAGAAAGAGACCCGCACGCGCGTTAAAAAGAGCAAGTTGCATGAGCTCAGCTTCAAGCCCGATCGCAAGATCCTCCGGCAGCCCTACATGCGCAAGATCGTCACGACAGAAGGCGTTACCATCCTGTTCCCCGACAGGGCGGAAAACCCTAACGTCAAGGTGGTGGAGCTGAAAGGGGGCAAGAAGCAAATCATCGTGGATACAGACAGAGTCACGGAGGACAGCGTTGTCACACCAAAAGCTGGCCAGCCTACTTAACGACCTGTCACGTAAAGGTCAGGCGCTGATCACTGAGGGGAATGTCACCCTCATTGTGTCTGACTTATCTGCTGGTGCTGCTCGGTCAATTGCTCAGACCGCATCCGCTGCTGCTTGGTCGATCACCATGTATGACAGCGCTGGGGGCGAAACCGAGGTCGAAGAAGGGGATGAGGATTTCGGGCCATTTCGCGCAGAGCTCGTGAAGCCGCTTCCGCGGGAACATGATCAGACTGCGGCCTTGTACGTGGCTACAGAGGCGGGTTTTAAAATTTTCCTCGAAAACGGTCATTCCGCATTACGATGGTACGTACTTGGCCTCCTGAAGCCATTCAATACTCGGGCTCGCGCGTATAGTGACTGGGGCATAAACGAGCCCTTTGTCGAATCTCAAGCGACGAAGTCGCCCAGGCTTTTGGTGAAAGAGTCAGCTGACGTCCGGACTGTGCCCGAGGATGTCAGCCACTGGTTGCTCGCAGAGGGCTATGAGCTCGATGAAGCTGACACGTTGCACATGGTCTGGGCAACTCAAGCCTTTGACGCCCTGAGCCGCTGTTTCGCGAACGAGATCGACACGACGGGGAGCAAGCTCAGTTTCAAAGGGCCGCCCAAGCTTAATCTGACGCTCGTAGAAGCGGTCGATGGCGCCGCGCAGATCAAGCTGAATGACTTCAAGGCCGTACAGGATGCCGCAATTTGGGTGTTTGACAACGCACGTGAAGCCGAAGTGAAGCATATCCTGCTGTCCGCTGAGATCGCTCGATCGGGCAGAGCGGACGGAGAGGCACTTCAGTATTTCAGGGAGAACCTTGCTGCGGCGCTGGATTGCGGAAAGATCGCTTACCAAATGGCGATCTCGGAGATCACCAAGGACACTCTCAAATCCTTGGGAGATCTTCGAAAAGCTGTTACCGAGGAGACTTCAAAGGCGACAGATGCGACCCGGCAGGCGATTGCAGCGATCTCGACGGCTCTGACGTTAGGCTTGGGCTTAATCGTTGCGCGGCTCACTCTGCAGATCAATCCATACCTCATTTCACTTGTGATGGCGGTTGCATTCGGTTATGCGACTCTGAATGTGATGTCGGGACGTAAATTTATAAGCATTCAGCAGAAGCTGCGCCTGGATTGGCAATCGAAGCTGTATCGCTTCCTCTCTGAAGTCGAATTCAAAAAAATGGTAGGCGATCCGATTGAGCAAGCAGAGAGTTTCTTTTACAAGGTCAGTTGCCGAGGCCTATTAATGCTCGGCGGCGCATCGCTGGGAATTGCAGTCTTCGCCTTCGTTTACACCACTCAGCCCGTCGTCTCGGCGGCAGCCTCTAAAGCGCCTATTGCTCCAGCAACAGTTCCTGCAAGTCCGCAGCCACCAACCAGCGAACCGCCCCCCCAACCGAAGCCGCTGCCAAAACAGAGAACTCCAGCAAAGCCGTCTGAAAAAGGAGATGCCCCCTTTTTGAGCTTTGACCAAGGCATCCTTGCCATGCGCATAGAAACGCCAGAACGGCGAAATTAATCTGCCATGTAAGGGGGCACCGTTGGTGCCTATGCCAGCTAAGACTTGCTGGCAGATGCGCCCCCAATCCCTTTTGATCTGTTATCGGCGTGACTGGGCGCACAAAGACACTTATCAGGCGGTGATGGACCTGGTGCTGGAACACAGCGGCGCGTACGGCATGGGCGTCGACTACGCCTACACCATGGTGCACAAGGCACCGCAGCGGCAGGCCAAGTAACCCGCCACTTCTGAGCTGAATGCAATCCCTGTGGGAGCGGCGGTGCGACGACTCGACTTGCTCGCGAAGGCGTCATGTCAGTCGACATTTATGTTGAATGACCTGCTGCATTCGCGAGCAAGCTCGCTCCCACATTTGATCGGTGGTTTTACATCAGATGTTTTTCAGCCTCGGGTATGTGCGCCGAGCCCAACACTGCCGGCAATATCCCGGAACGCAAATCCCCACCGCTCGGCTGCTGATACAGACTCAACCCAAATTCCGGCAGCACCGCCAGCAGGTAATCGAAAATATCCCCCTGGATCCGCTCGTAATCGGCCCACACCGTGGTGGTGGTAAAGCAGTAGATTTCCAGCGGAATGCCCTGGGCCGTGGTCTGCATCTGGCGGACCATGCAGGTCATGTTCGGCTGGATTTCCGGGTGGCTCTTCAGGTAAGCCAAGGCATAGGCGCGGAAGGTGCCGATGTTGGTCATGCGCCGGCGGTTGGCCGACATCGCCGCGACGTTGCCCTGCGCCTCGTTCCAGGCCTTGAGCTCGGCTTTCTTGCGGCCCATGTAGGCGGTCAGCAGGTGTACCTGGGAGAGTTTTTCTTCTTCATCGTCGCGGATGAAACGCACGCCGCTGGCGTCGATGAACAGACTGCGCTTGATCCGCCGCCCGCCGGACTGCTGCATGCCGCGCCAGTTTCTGAACGACTCGGACATCAGGCGCCAGGTCGGGATCGAGACGATGGTCTTGTCGAAGTTCTGCACCTTGACCGTGTGCAGGGTGATGTCGACCACGTCGCCATCGGCGCCGACTTGCGGCATTTCGATCCAGTCGCCGACCCGCAGCATGTCGTTGCTGGTCAGTTGCACGCTGGCGACGAACGACAGCAGGGTGTCCTTGTAGACCAACAGGATCACCGCCGACATCGCACCCAGACCGGACAGCAGCAACAGCGGCGAACGGTCGATCAGGGTGGCAACGATGATGATCGCGCCGAACACGTACAAAACCATTTTCGCCAGTTGCACGTAACCCTTGATCGAGCGGGTGCGCGCGTGTTCGGTGCGGGCGTAGATGTCCAGCAGGGCGTTGAGCAGGGCGCTGACCGACAGCAGCAGGAACAAAATGGTGAACGCCAGCGCCACGTTGCCGAGAAACACCATGGCGGTCTTGCTCAGTTCCGGCACCAGGTGCAGGCCGAACTGGATCACCAGCGACGGCGTCATCTGCGCCAGGCGCTGGAACACCTTGTTATGGCGAAAGTCGTTGAGCCAGTGCAGCGCGGGCTGGCGACCGAGCATGCGGCTGGCATGCAGGATCAGGTAACGCGCCACTCGTCCGAGGACCAGTGCGATCACCAGCAGCAGGATCAGTGCCAGGCCGGCGTGCAGGAGCGGGTGCTGATCGAGGGCACCCCAGAGGTCTTGGGCGTTGAGCCAGAGCTGTTTGAAATCCATGAGGGAGACGATTCTTCTGTAAGACGCGACGGGGGATTAGAGCATTTAAGACGCTGTGTATTACCGTTGGAGACAAATCGAGCAACAAAAAAGCCACTGATTACGGCTGATTTCACAAAGAAACTCGGCCTGAGCGCTCGAAACCGGTAACCTATGCAGCTGATTTTTTGCATATCTTCGAGGTAGCACCCGTGTTTTCCCAATTCGCCCTGCACGAACGCCTGCTCAAAGCCGTGGCCGAGCTGAAATTTGTCGAGCCAACGCCTGTGCAAGCCGCGGCCATTCCGCTGGCGCTTCAGGGGCGTGACCTGCGGGTGACGGCGCAAACCGGTAGCGGCAAGACCGCCGCTTTCGTCCTGCCGATCCTCAACCGCCTGATCGGCCCGGCCAAGGTTCGCGTCAGCATCAAGACCCTGATCCTGCTGCCGACCCGCGAGCTGGCCCAGCAGACCCTGAAGGAAGTCGAGCGCTTTTCGCAGTTCACTTTTATCAAGTCCGGCCTGATCACCGGCGGCGAAGACTTCAAGGTCCAGGCTGCCATGCTGCGCAAGGTGCCGGATATCCTGATCGGCACCCCGGGCCGGATGATCGAGCAATTGAACGCCGGCAACCTCGACCTCAAGGAAGTCGAAGTGCTGGTACTCGACGAAGCCGACCGCATGCTCGACATGGGTTTCGCCGAAGACGTGCAGCGTCTGGTGGACGAATGCCCGAACCGTCAGCAGACCATGCTGTTCTCCGCCACCACCGGCGGTTCCGGCCTGCGCGAGATGATCGCCAAGGTCCTGAACAACCCTGAGCACCTGCAGCTCAACGCGGTCAGCCAGCTGAACTCGACCACCCGTCAGCAGATCATCACCGCCGACCACAACCAGCACAAAGAACAGATTGTGAACTGGCTGCTGGCCAACGAGACCTATCAGAAGGCCATCGTCTTCACCAACACCCGGGCCATGGCCGACCGCATCTACGGCCGCCTCGTGGCTCAGGAATACAAGGCGTTTGTGCTGCACGGCGAGAAAGACCAGAAGGATCGCAAACTGGCGATCGACCGTCTGAAGCAGGGCGGCGTGAAGATTCTGGTGGCCACCGACGTCGCGGCCCGTGGTCTGGACGTTGATGGTCTGGATCTGGTGATCAACTTCGACATGCCACGCAGCGGCGACGAATACGTACACCGCATCGGTCGTACCGGCCGTGCCGGCAATGACGGCCTGGCGATCTCGCTGATCTGCCACGGCGACTGGAACCTGATGTCGAGCATCGAGCGTTATCTGAAGCAGAGCTTCGAGCGCCGCACCATCAAGGAAGTCAAAGGCACCTACGGCGGACCGAAAAAGGTCAAGGCCTCGGGCAAGGCCGTTGGCGTGAAGAAGAAAAAGACCGACGCCAAGGGCGACAAGAAGAAAACCGCCGCCAAGACCCCGACCAAGCGCAAGAGCGCCAACCGTCCGAAGCCGGATTCTCTGGTGAGCAGCGACGGCATGGCCCCGCTCAAGCGCCGCAAGCCGGCAGCACCTGCGGCTGAGTAAGTCGTTTCAGGCAATAAAAAAACCCGGACAGTGTCCGGGTTTTTTTATTGCCTGCGTTTGTCAGCTTCCCAACTGCCCACGGGTGTCGGCGTCAAAGCGCTGCTTTGCCTGATCCGCCTTGGGTTTGAGCTGTGCGAGCAGGGCTGCCTCGCTGTACAGCCCGGGCAGCACCAACTCCTTGGGCGTTGGCTCGATCGGGATCAGCACATCTTCACCCGCCGCGTGCAGCCAGATCGCTACAACATGCAGCGCCGAAACGAACAACACGCGCAGTTCAACGGTTTTGCCCTGCAACTGTGGCGATTGCTCGGCCAGTTTCAACGCATCGACCGTGGCGGCCGCCAGATTGCCGTGGTTCAACGAGGCAAACTCGACGTGCCCGCGGACTTCGGCCAATTGCGCATCGGCAATCGACACACCGTCGGCAAACACCAGGTAATGCCAGTCGCCGACCCGGGCGTCCTTCAGGCCTTTGCCCTGGCTCAGATCCTCCAGGCTGAGCGAGTAGCCGCGATAGGCTTCGCTCAGGCTGATTTTCGCCGGTGCAGCGCTGGCGAACTGGCGATTGATGCCAAAGCCCTGGGTCTGCAATGCGGCTTGCAGTACCGGACGCAATGTCTGTACGCCGTTGGAGGGCGCCTTTGGATAAGTCAGTTGCATGATGTTGCCCTCCTAGTTTTTCGCCGTGAAGTAAGTGTGAGTCCAGTTGCCGCCACCGTTGTAGGAACCGGGGAACGAGTTCAGTGCGCGGGTCGAGTAGCCGTAGATCGAATCCGCGACCAGCACGTAATTGCCATTGGTGCCATAGATCGTCAGAAAGTGCGCACCGCCGCCGTACCAGGCACAACGCAGGCCGACAGGCCGGCCCATGTTGATCTGGTTCTGGATGGCCGACATCTGCAACGAACCCTGATTCATCCCGTTGTAGCTGCGGGTGGTTTGCAGGGCCGAATCCAGATAGCCGTAGACGTTGCACGGCCCCGGCTGACTGCAGCAGTTGCGGTCCAGTTGAGTGCTGGCCACGCCGCACTGGGTCCAGGACCCGGTGCCGTAATAGTTGCCGACCGAAGCGGAAACCGCGGCCCAGCACCAGTTGGTCTGGGTCTGTTGCTGCATCGTGAAGTTGAGGCTAGAGGCTGCCAGCGCCTCGACCTGTGGCGCTGCTTCGACCTCGACCAGTTGCGCGTCGAGCAGATGGCCGGTCAGGCACCCGGGCAGGGTGTTGCCGGTGTATTGCGTTGTTTCAGTGGTTAACATTTTTCAATCCTCCATGAATGAAAACAAACGTCCAGCGTTGTGGATGTAGCGATTTTTTGTGAGTGATCGGCAGTGAATGGGTTGCCATCTCCGATGGCCGGTTCCGATCAGGCTCGAAGTAACCCTAGGCCTGAATATGCATTGATGCAAATATAAAAATGCATTAATGCAATTATCCGGACGGAAGGACGCAGACTTTGGCATCGATTACGAGCGGTAGATGCCAAAGCCTGCGGTGTTGAGGGGGCTGTCAGCCCTCGGTTTTCTTCTCGGCCGAATCCAGTTCCTTCAGCCGCTGATCAATCAACTGGCATTTGTCCGGCAGGTCGGCGGATGCCGTACCCAGGTCCATCTTCTGCAACTCGGCGTTGATTTCCTTGGCCTTGGCCGGGTTTTGCTCGGTGAGTTTCGCGACTTCCCTGGCCAGTTGTTCGCGCTTGGCGGTGGCTTCTTCCGGGGTGCAGGCCCAGACGGGCAGGGCGCAGGCGAGTGTGGCGGCGAGTGTGAGTTTGAGCAGGGTTTTCATGGGGGCAGGCCTCAGATCCGGTTAAGGCGGGTTAACCGGTTGAGGGCTGTGGCCAATCAAAAGTTCAGTGTCTTTGCAGGCTCAGTCTCCGTGACAGCAACTGGATTTTTGCTCTCCGTCATACCGATCATGATGCCGCACCCACTCCATGATCTCGTCCTCATTCCGGCCCTTGGGCGTGAGGTCGAGGTAGTTGTAGGCACCGACCAGCATGTCGAGTCCGCGAGCGTAGGTTGAGTAGGTGTGGAAAATCTCGCCGTTATTGGCGCGGTAGAACACGCTCAGTCCCGGCATTTCCTCTTCGCCACTGTCGGTCTTTTCGTAGTTGTACGTAGCCTTTCCGGCTTCGGCGTCTTCAGCGTGGGCGCAAACGCCGAAGTCGTAGTTGAAATCGGAGCCGTCCGACGACACCCAGTCGAATTTCCAGCCCATCCGCCGCTTGAAGGCCTGGAATTCGGCGAATGGCGCGTGGGACACCACCACCAGCGCAATGTCGTGATGGGCCAGGTGTTGATTGGCGCCGTCGATGTGGTCGCTGAGGAACGAGCAGCCCGGGCAGCCTTCCTCCCAGCCTTTGGCGAACATGAAGTGGTAAACGACGAGTTGACTGTGTTTGCCAAACAGGTCGGCGAGTTTCAGTTCACCGTTCGGCCCCATGAAGCGGTAATCCTTGTCGACCTTCACCCAGGGCAGGGCGCGACGTTTGGCGCTGAGGCGGTCGCGTTCTTTGGTGAAGGCCTTTTCATCGGCCAGATGCTGCTTGCGGGCAGCGAGCCATTCTTCGCGCGACACCACCGGATGATTCTCAACGTTCATGATGATTTCTCCTGCGGGGTTGAAACCGTCTCTCTCAGACTAGTCGCTCAACGCTGTCGGAAATCGACAGACCGCCGGTCGGTCGGGGCCGTAAATGAAGCTGAACGGCTATTGCCCGCTTGGGTCACAACCTAAGACAGCGCCATTAATCACGCGCACCGGAGGTTGAATCAGGATGACGACTTATAACTGGGATTTGATTGAACGCCTGCTGCATGAAGTGCAGAACGGCGCGGGCCACAGCTTTGCACCGCGCTCTTATGCCGAAGACTATGCAGCGGAAAAAGCGGCGGCGGGCGAGCCTATCGGGAATCTGGATCATCTGAAAACCATCGCCTGTGAGTATGAGCAATTACTGCTCCTGCGCGGTTTTATCGGGCCCCGTGGCGACGATGAAGGCAGCACCGGCAACAACTTCAGTCTGACTCCTCGCGGATCGAGTCTGTTGAGCCTGATCGACAGCAGCATTCCCGGTAACGATCATCCGCGCCAGGTGCTGGATGAACAGCTGGATGCGCTGGATGAGGCGACGTTTGATCGGGTGGCGTCGAAGGCGCAAATTGCCTGAATCCTGGAACGCAAAAGATCGCAGCCCTCGGCAGCTCCGCATATTCTGCAGGAGCTGACGAGGGCTGCGATCCGGTGGTTTTCTAATTCTGTTTAACGGCCTTCAAACACTTCAAATCATTGAAGTCCTTGCGCACCCCTTCGATCTTCTTCAACAAGCGCTGGCGTTGTTGCAGTGTGCTTTGCGCCATCAGATCGACCGCCAGCGAGCGTGCCTGGGCTTCGGTGTCGGCGTAGGCTTTGCGGTAATCGTCTGTCCATAAACGCTCGCGATAGACCAGAAGCGTCTCGATCCGCTGTGGGAATTCCGGGCTCTTGCGCTGGGCGACGGCGGCACTGAACTGTTGTTGCCAGTGAGCACGGTTGGCGATCCATTGAGTGTTCTGGTCGCCCAGGGCTGTCGACCACGCCATCACGCGTTGTTCTTGGGTAGTACTTAGTGGCCCGAGCCAGTCATTGAGGCGTTTGTCCATGCGTGCGCCACGTTCGGCAATCTGCTGGGCCAGGGGTGGCTTCACATATTCTTGCTGACGTTTGCGCAGATCCTTGGCAAACGCGTCGTTCATTTCCGCGACCTGTTTGTCATCCAGCCCTTGCAGCAACTCGATGGCCGACGGCGTGATTTCCCGGGCGGTTTCGGCAATCGCCTGCTTGGCTTCCATGGTGCGGGCCTGGAGCGCGGCGTCGGTGACCTGATTGGTCTCGACCATGGTTTGCAGGCGATCCAGCCAATCCAGATACCCCGGCAACTGCGTGGTGCAGTGCCAGCTCAGGTGTTCCTTGAGGCGTTCGTTGAACCAGCCTTTCTGCTCGCCGGTCATGTCCAGGTAGTCGCCGAGCGTCCACGGAATGATCACATCGAGATTGCGATAGGCCAGGCCAACTCGACTGCACGCGTCGAGGGCGAGGGTGAAGATCAGCAGGGTGGCGCAGTGTTTGAACCAGCGAGACATGAGCGAGTCCTTGCGAAAGCCTGGCGTCTGATTCTTATGTGAACGCAGGATGCTCCCGGCAGTTCAGCCAATCAATAGAACGCGCGTTCGGCCTTGAGCGTGACCAGCCCGTCGCATTGGCTGTTGTGCCCGGAATAGGCAGAGCAATCGCTGCCGCTGAGGCTGGAGTTGCTGTAGATCAGGTCCAGATCGACGCCCATCACCGGCCGGGAAAATTTCACTGACCAATCGGTAAAACTACTGACGTACCCACCGTCCACTGAGACCGGAGTATTGAGCTGATGGGTGGTGTATTTCATGCTGATCCCGATGCCGAACGGCTGGTTGCCGCGCAGATCGGCAAACAAGGTGTTGTTCTGTTTGTCCGGATCGTTGCTCAGCGCGATGCCGAAGCGGTTGCCGAGCAGGGTCAGGCCACCGAACAGTTCCTGGCTGTCGAGGGTGTCGACCTTGGGGTAGCTGTAATGGATCATCCCGACTTCGTAGCCGAGGGTTTGATCGAAGGGTTGTTTGAAGCCGACGTAAGAGTCGATTTCCAGGTTTTTTCCGGGCGTCAGTCCCATGCTCGGCGCGTACTGGCCGACATAGAGGCCGCTGTCATGGGTCAGATCGAGGCCGCCGTGGAACGAGCCGGCGGCAGAAGGTTTGACCAGACCCTGGGCCATGCTGCGGCTGGGCGTGGTGCCGAGCTTGAGGTCGAAGTCGCCGAGTTCACGCTGGAAAATCTGCGCGTGCGCCACCGGACTCGCCAGCAGTCCTGCAAGAAATAAACAGAGGGGTTTGAGCATGCGTCACTCCTTGAACAGCGAGCGCAGGGCGACGTACCTGCTGAAACGCTTGATCCAGACGCGTGCAAGGATACCGGCGAATGATCGGCATCGAGGGCCGTTCGTCGATTTCTGATGTTTTGTTGATTTGATTAAACGCGAAAGAAGTCTTGCGAGGGTTCCGGTCCAGACGCTTCGAAGCTCAAAGCGCCTTGGGACTGGGGTGTTGCGGGGTGTTACTTCTTGCCCAGGCTGATCTGCTTGGACGGGCCGAACGTCTGGCCGCTGACGCCCTTGGCAATTTGCTGGATTTCGCCGCCGGACTTGAGGAATGCCGCGATCTGATCGTTGATCGATTCGCTGGTTTCAACGGCTGGAGCTGGCTTTGCTTTGCTGGTGGATGCTTTTACACGCATGGCGGCCATTAACCTGTAGAAAAGTAACTCGGCCAGGCATCGTACAGGAATAACTTGACAATTGCTTGGTAAATATCCCCCGGAATAACCCAGCGTGCGGGTGGATTATTCTCGATTAATTATTCGAAATATCCCGCTAAGCTGCTGTTTTAAATAACAACATTTATCGCTTTCGGTGCTCATGACGAAGGCTTGGCCCGCCACAGAATCGTTGGGTCGGTCTGACGAGTGGCGCCCGCTCGGCGGCAAACCAAGGAAAATCAAGGCTTCGCGCAAATTTTCAGTCGGCGGAAGGATCTGCCGGCCAACGAACCCGGCAAAACCGGGTAGAATGCCGCCCACGCAATGAGGGTATTGGAAATGGCTTTAGTCGGGCGCTACAACAGTTTGCAAGTGGTAAAACACACTAACTTCGGTTTATATCTGGACGGCGGTGCCGATGGCGAAATTCTTTTGCCCAACCGTTATATCCCTAAAGATATTCCCAGCGAAGATGAAGACTGGCTCAATGTTTTCATTTATCTGGACAGCGATGACAAACTTATTGCCACCACTGAAAAACCAAAAGTTCAGGTCGGTGAATTTGCCAGTTTGAAAGTTGTTGAAGTCAACAGTATCGGTGTCTTCCTCGATTGGGGCCTGCCGAAGGATCTGCTGCTGCCTTACTCCGAAGAAAAACGCCAGATGACCGCCGGCGAATACTGCGTGGTGCATGTCTACCTCGACAAACACACCCGCCGCATCACCGCCACCGCACGTCTTGATCGCTACCTCGACAAGACCCCGGCCAACTACAGCGTGGGCCAGGAAGTTGATCTGCTGGTGGCCGAATCCACCGACATGGGTTTCAAGGCCGTCATCAACAACAAGCACTGGGGTTTGATTCACAAGAACGAAATCTTCAAGTTCATGCGTTCCGGCATGCGCGAGAAAGGCTTCATCAAGGAAGTGCGCGCCGACGGCAAGATCAGCCTGAGCCTGCAACCGGTGGGTCAGGAAGCGGCCAGCAGCCTGAGTTCGAAGATCCTCGCCAAGTTGCGCGAAAACGATGGCACCCTGGCCGTCAGCGACAAGAGCGACCCGGCGTTGATCAGCAGCCTGTTCGGTGTCAGCAAGGGTAACTTCAAGAAGGCCATCGGTTCGCTGTACAAGGAAGGCAAGATCGTCATTCATGCCGATCGCATTGAACTAACCTGAGCCTGACGTGGCCCATGTTGCATGGGCTCACTTGAGGTCGGGCAGATGAAAAAAGCACTGATTGCCTACGTCGCCACGTTGCTGACGTTTCTACTGCTCGACGGCGTCTGGCTTGGCGTGTTGATGGCGCCGACCTATCGCGAACTGCTCGGTTCGCTGATGCTCGAAAAACCGTTGCTGGCGCCAGCAGCGGTTTTTTATTGCCTGTACGTTTTCGGTTGTGTGGCGTTTGTGGTGTTGCCGGCGATGACCTGGCAACGTGCCGCCCGCATGGGTGCGTTGCTCGGGCTGATCGCGTATGGCACCTATGACCTGACCAATTGGGCGACGTTGCGCGGCTGGTCGGTGCAGGTGACGTTGCTGGATTGGGCGTGGGGGACATTCGCCACGACTGTTGCCTGTTCGGTGGGATGGAGGGTGGCTAGAAGATTTGGCCAATCCGCCGGGTAATGTTGGTGACTGAACTGACGTCATCGCGAGCCGTCAGCCATTCAGCTCTGACGCTTCAGGAGAACGAAGTGTCTTTTCCAGACGGCTTTTTCTGGCCAACTGGTTAATAATCCCCGAGAGCATTTTTCGCCCCGGACGAAGAGCCGGGGCTTTGTGTTGACCATTGGAAAACTGCCATGACGTGTGTGTTCGAGGTGTTGCGGTGAGCGTCAGTCGGCGCAGTGCCGACGGCTTTGCCCTGCAAGTGATGATCGGCCTGTGCCTGATCTGGGGCGTGCAGCAGGTGATGATCAAGTGGGCGGCGACCGATATTGCGCCCGTGATGCAGGCGGCGGGGCGGTCGGGGATTTCCGCGCTGCTGGTAGGACTGCTCATCTGCTGGAAGGGTGGCTGGGATCAGGTCGGTGCTACATGGCGTGGCGGCTTGCTGGCCGGTGCCTTGTTCGGTCTGGAGTTCCTGTTTATCTCCGAAGGCCTGCAGTTGACCACCGCAGCGCACATGTCGGTGTTCCTTTACACCGCGCCGATCTTCACTGCGCTGGGCGTGCATTTCCTGTTGCCCAGCGAGCGTCTGCGGCCGGTGCAATGGCTGGGGATCTTCATGGCGTTCGTCGGGATTGCCGTGGCGTTTGCCGGCGGTGTGTCGTGGGACAATCTCGATCACCGCATGTTGATGGGTGATGCCCTCGGCGTGCTGGCCGGTGCCAGTTGGGGCGCGACCACCGTGGTGGTGCGCGCTTCGCGCCTGTCGGAAGCACCGGTGACGCTGACGCTTTTTTACCAGTTGATCGTCGGCTTCGTCGGCCTGCTGTTGATCGCGCTGCTCAGCGGCCAGATCACCCACATCAGCCTGACCGTCGTGGCAGTGGGCAGCGTGCTGTTCCAGGGGCTGGTGGTGTCGTTCTTCAGTTACCTGACCTGGTTCTGGCTGCTGCGCCGTTATCTGGCGGCCAACCTCGCGGTGTTTTCCTTCATGACGCCGTTGTTCGGCGTCACGTTCGGCGTGGTGCTGCTCGGCGAAAAACTCAGCATGAATTTCATCATCGGCGCCGTGCTGGTGTTGCTCGGCATCACCTTCGTCAGCGCGGAACAGTGGGTGCGTCGGCGTTTGCGCAAAGCACTCGGCCAGCCGTAAGCGGTTTCCACGCCAGGCCGCCGGCAATCAGCAGACCGCTGCCGGCGACCACCAGCGCCGGTTGCAGGCCACCGCTGAAGTGGCTGCTGACCGCCGCCAGCAACGGCCCGCTGAGCTGCCCGACAGCGAAGCACGCGGTGAGCAGGCCGGCGTTGCGCTGGGTGGCGTGGGGCGCCAGTTCCCGGGAGCGTTGCATCACCAGTTGCATGCAGGCCAGGAACGGCGTGCCGCACAGGATCACGCCCAAGGCCAGACCGAGGCCGCTGCCCAACAGGCAGGCAAACACCCCGGCGGCCTGCAGCCACAACGTCGCCATCAACCAGTGACGGGTGGTGTCCGGATCGTGCCGACGCAGACTCACCAACAACACGCCAATCGCGGCGCCGAGGCCGAAGCATGGCCAGAACAGATCCGCCTGCCATTGTCCGTGAAACTGCGCGTTGGCCATCTGCGACAGAAACGTGGCCGGAATGATGTAGCCCACGCCATACAAGGCATACACCACCGCCAACCGTCCAATGCCGCGATTCGAAGAATTGGCGGCGGCAGGTGCGACGCTTGCTCCGACGACCGGTTGCGGCAGGATCCGCACGATCCCCAACAACATCACCAGCGCCACGGCGGCGTAGATCAGCCACAGAGTGGCGGACGTCTGCTGCGCCAGATGTGAGAACAGCGCCAGCAACCCCGTCAGAAAGATCCCCAGCCCCGGCCCGGCGAATACCAGTGCGCCCAACCGTGGGCGACCAGCCGCCGCAGCCAGCGGCTGACTCAGCGCAGTAATCATCACCAGCACCCAGGCACTCGCCACGCCGGTGCCGAAACGCAGCAGCAGATGCGACCAGAAATCGTTGGCCCAGAACGACGCCAGCGTCAGCAGCACGCATAGCCACAAACCGCCGTGCAGGCGACGCTGTACCTGATCGGGTCTGCGGGAAAACATCGCGTCCACGGCGCCGAGCAGATAACCGAGGTAGTTGGCTGCCGCAATCAGACCGGCGGCGGTCAGGTCGATCTGCCCTTCGCTGATCAGGTGGGGAAGTTGCGGCGTGAGGGCGAAACGCCCGATGCCCATGGCCATCATCAGGGCAATGAAACTGGCGGATAAGCGAATCAGCGGCGACATGGTCTGGATTCCGTTGGAGGTTCAATGACCGTCAGGCTAGGACTGATTGACTTTCTTTAAAATTGAATAATAGTGAGTAACTTGTTCTGTTAAGGAGAAAGGTTGTGGAGTTCAGCCAACTGCGAATTTTCCAGGCCGTGGCGGAGGAGGGCTCGATAACCCGCGCCGCCGAGCGTTTGCACCGCGTGCCATCGAACCTGTCGACCCGACTCAAGCAGCTCGAAGAGCAATTGGGCGTCGAACTGTTCGTCCGCGAGCGTCAGCGTTTGCAGTTGTCGCCTGCCGGAAAAGTCCTGCTGGACTACACCGGGAAATTGTTCGCCCTGCGTGATCAGGCCAGTGCGGCGGTGATGGGCGGGCAACCGGCGGGGGATTTCGTGCTCGGCACCCTGTACAGCACCGCTGCGATTCATTTACCGGCGCTGTTGGCGCGGTATCACAAGCAGTATCCGGCGGTGAATTTGCAGGTGCAGTCCGGGCCCAGCGGCGAGTTGCTGGAAGGTTTGCTCACCGGGCGCCTCGATGCAGCACTGGTGGATGGCCCGCCGCAGTTGGCCGGGATCGACGGAGTGCCGCTGTGCAATGAACGGCTGGTGTTGATCAGCGAACCGGATCACCCGCCGGTGCGCAGTGCCAAGGATGTCGAGGGGCGGGCGGTGTTCACCTTTCGTCATGGCTGCGCCTACCGTGCGCGGCTGGAGTCGTGGTTCGCGCACTATCACGCGGCGATGGGCCGGGCGATGGAGATCGAGTCCTATCAAGGGATGCTGGCTTGCGTGATTGCTGGTAGCGGCGTGGCGCTGATGTCGGAGTCGATGCTCGCCAGCCTGCCAGGGCGTGAAAGTGTCGCGGTGCACCCGCTGGCCGAGCCGTTTGCCAGTGCGACAACCTGGCTCATGTGGCGCCGGGGCATGGTCGGCGCCAATCTCAATGCGTGGATCGAACAGCAGCAGGCGCTCTATCCCGTGGCTGGCGAAGACACTCGGGAAATCGCTTGAACGATCGGTCAGGGATTCTGATCAATCTGGTAACAGATCATTGCGGATTTCCCTGAGCATTGCGTAGGACTTCGGACTATTATCAGTGCGAAGCGGCCTCAGAATTCCGGACGCTCAGCACCACCCTGAAGGGGGCATGACGATGAAAGAGAAAATTCAAAACTGGCTGCACGATTTGGGTGTTGCCCTCGGCTTGATCGAACCGCCTCTGCAACCGGTCCCGATTCGCACTGATGACGAACAGCGTCGGCGTCAGCAGCGTCGGCGCTAATGCCCCGATCTGAATAGCAAGGATTTGAAGTTAAAGAGATCGCAGTCTTCGGCAGCGTCTGCATGAAAATGTGCAGGCGCTGCCGAAGACTGCGATCTTTTGCTTTTCAGTGTCGCCCGATCTCGATCAGAAACCGGCTCAAGTCGTTCGCGGTTTTCGCGGTCTTGAGCATGTGATCTTCTTCGGCGGTGAATGCCGTCAGTCCGAATTCATCTTCCAGATGGAAGATCAGGTCCTCGATATCCGCCTTCTCCAGGCCCAGCTCCGCCAGGCTGGTGCGGTCATTAAATTCGCGGTTTTCCAGCAGACGCTTGATGAACCTGTGCACGGCGGCACGCACGGCAGCTCTTCTCATGGCAGATCTTTTTTCGGTGGGTCTGACTGGAGTACAGCAGGCCTCAGGCGTGCCGGCGCAACCATTCGTCAATCATCGAGCGTAAATGCGTTCCGGAGAAACTGCCGAAATGCCCGCCATGCACCGTGCGGATCGGCAGCGCCTGCAAGCGTCGCAGACTGGTGGCGTAATCCTCGAGATTCGAGTGGTAAGCGTCCTCGATCAATGGCCCATCGTAGATGATGTCGCCGCTGAACAGGGTTTCGGTGGTGGCTTCGTAGAGGCTGATCCCTCCCGGCGAATGCCCCGGCGTGTGCAGCACCTGCAACGTGCGATTGCCCAGGTCGAGCACATCTCCGTCCTCGACAAATCCGGTGGCCGGCGCAGCCTTGACCCGGTATTCGGCGTAGCACAACGGGCAATCGGGGTGGGCTTCGAACATGTCGTCGCCGACAAAGGCGCGGCTCAAGTCATTCTCGCCATCCGGCGCCGCCAGAATGTCCGCCTCGGCAGGGTGTACCAGCCGTTCGGCAAACTCGTGATGCCCGGCAATGTGATCGAAATGGCAATGACTGGCCACCGCCACCAGCGGCCGTTCAGTCAGCCACGGCAGTTGCTCGCGCAGGCTGACCAGTCCGGAACCGCTGTCGAGCAACAGATCTTTGTCACGCCCCTGTACATGCCACAGGTTGCAGCGGTAGAAGGGCCGGATGTACGGCTCGTGAATCAGGCGAATTCCATCGCTCAGGTGCTGCACCTCGAACCACTGATTGCGAGAAACAATCTTCATAAAGCATTTTCTCCAGACGAAAAAAACGGGTGTGGCAACCGACGCCACACCCGCCGAAGAAAGCATCAAGTCGTTGTGTTCAGCTTAGATCGCGCTGGCCACCACGTTTGGGCGGCGGGACATCAGGCTGACCACCACAAAACTCACCAGACCCACAGCCAGGCTGTAGTAGATCGGCGTGTTGGCGTCCAGACCGTCCTTGAACATGAACAGCAGGGCAGTGGCGAAGCCCAGGCCCATGCTGGCGATGGCGCCGGCGGTGGTGGCGCGTTTCCAGAAGATCGCACCGATCAGCGGGATCAGCATGCCGCCCACCAGAAGGTTGTAAGCGAGGGTCAGGGCGCTGATCACGTCGTTCACCACCAGAGCGATACCCAGCACCACGACACCGGTCAGCAGGGTGAACAGACGGTTCACACCCAGGCTTGATTGCTTGCCGCCACGCAGTTTCGGCAGCAGGTCTTCGGTCAGGGTAGTGGCGGCGGCGAGCAGGCCGGCGCTGGCGGTGGACATCATCGCGGCCAGGGCAGCGGCGATCACCAGACCACGGATGCCGTCCGGCAGCGACAGTTTGACGATGGCGGCGAAGGCGTTGTTGACGTTGTCCAGATCCGGGATCAGCACATGTGCAGCCATGCCGATCAGGGCACAGGCCAGGCCGTAGAGGATGCAGTAGATGCCTGCGATGCTACCGGCGTACTGGGCGACTTTGGCAGTCTTGACGGTGAACACCCGTTGCCAGATGTCCTGACCGATCAGGATGCCGAAGAAGTAGATCATGAAGTAGGTGATGATCGTGTCCCAGCCGATGGTGGTGAAGCTGAAGGCGGTGGCCGGCAGTTTCAGCACCAGTTCGTCCCAGCCGCCGACTTTGTACAGGCAGATCGGCAACAGGATAAACATCAGGCCCACGGTCTTGATGATGAACTGAACGATGTCGGTCAGGGTCAGCGACCACATGCCGCCGATGGCCGAGTACACCACCACGACACCGCCGCCCAGCAGCACCGAAACCCAGAACGGCAGGCCGAACAGCACTTGCAGCACGGTGCCGATCGCGAGGATCGAGGTCACGCCGATCATCAGCGCGTAGGCCAGCATGATCGCCGCGCTCGCCGAGCGGGCCATCGGGTTGTAGCGTTTTTCCAGGACCTGGGTAACGGTGTAGATCTTCAGTTTCAGCAGCGGCTTGGCCAGGAACAGGTTCAGCGCCACGATGCCGCAACCCAGTGCCGCGCACAGCCAGAAACCGGAGATGCCGTGCACATAGCCCAGACGCACGGTGCCGACGGTGGAGGCGCCACCGAGAACGGTCGCGGCCATGGTGCCCATGTACAGGCTAGGGCCGAGGTTACGTCCGGCCACCAGGAAGTCCTCGTTGGTCTTGGCCTTGCGCATGCCGAAGTAGCCGAGCAAGAGCATGCCGGCGGCGTAGATGAGGACGACGAATAAATCCAAAGCCATGATGGCGTGTCTCCGATTGTCTTTTTTATGGTGAAACAAAATTGGTTCTATGAGGCTGCCCTTGTGGGAGCGGGCTTGCTCGCGAAGGCGTCGGCACATTCAAAAGTGATGTGACTGACAGATCGCATTCGCGGGCAAGCCCGCTCCCACAGGGTTAATCAGGCGGCCTGACGCAGCGCCGCTTCAGCCGGCGCATCGTCGCCTTTGCTCCGTGGATCCTTCGGGCCGTAGACCAGCGCCGGTTCCGGGAACAGGCTCAGCAGCATCAGGTACATCACCGAGGCCAGGCCGAGGGTCACCAGCAGGCTGATGTCGATGCCACCGGCCAACTCACCGAGCGGACCAACGAACTGCCCCGGCAGGTTGACGAAGCACAGGCCGACCGCCGCGCTCGGGATCCACGCGCCCAGGCCGCGCCAGTTCCAGCCGTGGCTGAACCAGTAGCGTCCGCCTTGCTCGCCGCGCGTGAACACTTGCAGGTCGTCCGGGCAGTAGAAGCCGCGACGCACCACCAGGCCGATGATCATGATCACCATCCACGGGGTGGTGCAGGTGATGATCAGCACGGCGAAGGTCGACACGCTCTGCACCAGGTTCGCCGCGAAGCGCCCGATGAAGATGAAGGCAATCGACAGCACGCCGATCAGCAGCGTTGCCTTGACCCGCGACAGCAGACGCGGGAACACGCTCGACATGTCCAGACCGGTGCCATACAGCGACGTGGTGCCGGTGGACATGCCGCCGATCACCGCAATCAGGCACACCGGCAGGAAGAACCAGCTCGGCGACACCGCCAGCAGACCGCCGACGTAGTTGTTGGCCGCGATGTAGTCCGGTGCCTGGATCGCTACGATGGTCGCAGTGGTCAGGCCGAACAGGAACGGGATGAACGTCGCGATCTGAGACAGAACCACTGCCGCCATGATCCGCTGACGCGAGGTTTCACGCGGGATGTAGCGGGCCCAGTCGCCGAGGAACGCACCGAAGGAAATCGGGTTGCTCATCGCTACCAGCGCGGCACCGATGAACGCGGCCCAGAAGCCCGGCTGGCCGAGGCTGACAGTGCCGGCGTAGTGCGAATCGAAAGGACCGGCGAAGGCAAAGATGCCCAGCAGGAACAGCAGGCTCGCGCTCCACACCGCGACCTTGTTCACCCACAGCAGGAAGCGGAAGCCGTAGATGCACACGGTCAGCACCAGAATCGCGAACAGACCGTAGGCCAGGCCCAGTGTCAGGTCGGTTTCCGGCAGGCCGATCAGGCGTTTCGCACCACCGATCAGCGCATCCCCCGAACTCCACACCGAGAGCGAGAAGAAGGCGATGGCGGTCAGCAGCGAGAGGAACGAACCGACGATCCGCCCGTGCACGCCGAAGTGCGCACCGGACGACACGGCATTGTTGGTGCCGTTGAGCGGGCCGAACAGGCCCATCGGTGCGAGGATCAGCGAGCCGAGCAGCACGCCCGAGACAATCGCCCAGACGCCCGCCTGAAAGGACAGGCCGAACAGCACCGGGAAACTGCCGAGCACGGCGGTGGCAAAGGTATTCGCGCCGCCAAAGATCATGCGGAACAAGTCCACGGGACCGGCGGTGCGTTCGTTGTCCGGGATCTGTTCGACCCCGTGGGTTTCAATCTGCGTAAGGCTTTGGTCTTTGTTGTTGTTATTCATGATCTGCTCCGATCATAAAGGCGCGCTCATCGTGCGTGAGCGTCACCTGTCTTGGCTAAGGGGATGGCAGCCCTTCCGGCATTGCGGACAAATGTTCGTGGCAGGCCAGCCAATGGCCTTGTTGTTCTAGGCTCGACGCTTGTTTCTTGAAAACAATCGTCTCGCGCTCCTGGCTGAAGTGTTGCTCCCCTTGCATGCGCAGCTCGGTGGCCACGTCATGGATGAAAATCGCCACGTCACCCTGCAGGCTGACGAAGGCGTTGCTCGAGGTGCAGGACAGCACCTCGAAGCCATCCTCGGCGCGCCAGCTGTCCCACAACGCCTGATAGGCATCGCGCGACAGCAGGGGCTGTTCGAGGGTGTAGAAGACGAAGCTCGCGTCGCTGCTGAATGCACCGAAGTAGGCTTCGCGATCGTTACGGGCAAACGCCGCCACCAGATCGGCGGCCGCTTTCAAGACCTGATTGAGCTCGTTCATGACCGATCCTCAGCGATGGACCACGCCAGGCAGTACGCAGAGCATTTCGTACAGCAGGTTGGCGGCCAGCAGCGAGGTGTTGCCGGTGGTGTCATAAGCGGGCGAGACTTCTACCAGATCGCAGCCGATCAGGTCGAGGCCCTGGCAGCCGCGAACGATTTCAATCGCCTGAATGGTCGTCAGACCACCGATTTCCGGGGTGCCGGTGCCAGGCGCCCAGGCCGGGTCGATGCCGTCGATGTCGAAGCTCAGGTACACCGGGCCGCCACCGACTTTCTCGCGCACTTCGGCCATCAGCGGCGCCAGCGACTTGTGCCAGCACTCTTCGGCTTGCACCACGCGGAAGCCCTGATCGCGGCTCCAGTTGAAGTCGTCGGCGGTGTAGCCCTGCGCCCGCAGACCAATCTGCACCACGCGGTCGCAGTCCAGAAGACCTTCTTCGACGGCGCGACGGAAGGTCGTACCGTGGGCGATCTTCTCGCCGAACATGTGATCGTTGACGTCAGCGTGGGCGTCGATGTGTACCAGACCGACCTTGCCGTGCTTTTTATGGATCGCACGCAGGATCGGCAGGGTGATGGTGTGGTCGCCACCCAGGGTCATCGGGATCACGTTGTGCTCAAGAATGTTGTCGTAGGCTTCTTCGATGATGCGCACGGCGTCGAGCAGGTTGAAGGTGTTGATCGCCACGTCGCCGATGTCGGCAACCGACAGCGAGTCGAACGGCGCAGCGCCGGTGGCCATGTTGTACGGGCGGATCATCACCGATTCGGTGCGGATGTCGCGTGGCCCGAAGCGGGTGCCGGGGCGCAGCGAAGTACCGATGTCCAGTGGCACGCCAACGAAGGCAGCGTCCAGGCCGGCAGCGGTCGGTACATGGGGGAGTCGGAGCATGGTGGCGATGCCGCCGAAGCGCGGCATTTCGTTGCCGCCCAGTGGTTGGTGAAGAATCTTTTCCACGGGTAGGGCCTCATCGTCTTTGTTTTATTTATGTCGGCGCACCGCATTCGCAAGGTCACGGGCACCGCTGTGGGCCGATTCTGCGAAATGTAGTGAGGCGGAAGAATCGCTACGGGCAAATACTTAGTTCAGAAATTTCTAAACTAATGGCGACGCTGGGATTAGACTTTGTGCGCCTCGGGGTTTGTGATCGGCTGAACATCGCCGCCCTCACCCCAGCCCTCTCCCGGGGGGAGAGGGGGCCGACCGAGTTGTTCTCAGGGGCTTCATCGACCTGAAATATCGAGCCGAACTCAGAAGAGTCGTGAGGTAGACGCAGGATTTGAAAGCCATGGAGATCGGCTCCCTCTCCCTCCGGGAGAGGGCTGGGGTGAGGGTTCGATTGATCAAGCGACACATCTCTACTGCCGGGAGTAACCCATGGCCAACGCTTTACCCGACCTGAAACTTTTGCGCATCTTCGTCAGCGTCGTGCGGCATCAGGGGTTTGCCAACGCGCAGCAGGAACTCAACCTGTCGACCTCGGCGATCAGCACCTACATGAGCCAGCTCGAAGCCGCGCTCGGTCTGGTGCTGTGCCATCGCGGACGCGGCGGTTTCAGCCTGACCAGCAAGGGCGAACTGTTCCACCAGGAAACCCTGCGCCTGCTCGCCGAACTCGAAGGTTTCGAGCAATACGCCGCAGCGCTCAAGGGCGAATTGCGCGGCACGCTCAACCTCGGGGTGATCGACTCTACGGTCAGCGACAAGGCTCTGCCGTTCGCCGAAGCCATCGGCGCCTACAGTCAGGAACACCCGGCGGTGCATTTGCATCTGTCGGTGATGAGCCCCTACGAACTGCAACTCGGCGTGCAGGACAACCGCCTCGACCTGGCCATCGGCGCGTTCTCGACGCGCATGAGCGGTCTGGTGTACATGCCGCTGTACCGCGAGCAGCACTGGCTGTATTGCAGCAACCGTCACCCGTTGTTCAACGAACGGCGGATTCCCGAGCAAGTCATCACCCAGCAGCGCATGGTCGGGCGCGGTTACTGGAGCCAGGCCGAACTGGCGCGCCACGGTTTCAAACACAGCGCCGCCACCGTGGAAAGTATGGAAGCGCAGCTGATTCTGGTGCTGTCCGGCGCCTACATCGGTTACCTGCCGGAGCACTACGCCCAGGCCTGGGCCGACAAGGGTGACCTGCGGGTTTTGCTGCCGGCGACCTTCGGTTATCAGGCGCCGTTTTCCATGATCATGCGCCGTGGCCGCAGCCGCGAGCCGTTGATCCAGACCTTTCGCGATCTGCTCAAAGCGCAGCTCAATCAGGCCTAAGAACATGTCCAGACCCCAATGCCCGCGCTGCCTTCGCCCACAAACCCATTGCCTGTGCCCGCTGATTCCGAACCTCGACAGCCGCACCCGGGTGTTGCTGTTGCAGCACCCGAGCGAGGTCAATCACGCGCTCAACACCGCACGGCTGGCAGCGCTCGGTTTGAACAATGCCGAACTGATCGTCGGCGAAGTGTTCGAGGATCTGCCCGCGCTACTGAATCGGCCGGGGTATCGGGCGCGGTTGTTGTTTCCGGCGGACGATGCGCAGCCGATGCAGGCTTACGCCGCATCGGATGAGCCGCTGTTGCTGGTGGTGCCGGACGGCACCTGGCGCAAGGCGCGCAAGATGCTGCACCTGAATCCGCTGCTGGCGGCGTTGCCAAGGGTGACACTGGCTGAGGGCGGTGTTTCACGGTATCGGCTGCGCAAGGCACCAGGGCCGGGAGCGTTGTCGACTATCGAGGCGATCGTTCAGGCGTTGCAGACGCTGGAGGCGCCGGCGTCGTTCGAGCCGTTGCTCAAGCCGTTCGAGGCGTTGATCGAAGGGCAGATTGCGGCGATGGGGGAGGAGGTTTTTCAGCGTAATCATGGCGACAGATAGTTGTTGTCTGAGCTGGCCTCTTCGCGAGCAAGCCCGCTCCCACAGTTTGAGTTTGGGGTGTCAGAAAAAAACCGGCGGCGCCTGTGCGGGGCCACCGCCGGGGAGGTAAATCAGATGCCGAAACGGTCGCGCAGCGAGTAGTACACGGCGCCGAGGGCGGTCAGCGGCGCGGAGAAGGTGCGGCCGCCGATCATCGGCATGTGTGGCAGGGAGGCGAAGGCGTCGAAGCGTTCGGCGTCGCCACGGATCATTTCCGAGATCAGTTTGCCGGCCAGGTGCGAGCAGGTGACGCCGTGGCCGCTGTAGCCCTGCATGTAGTAGGCGTTTTTCTCGATGCGGCCGAATTGCGGCATGCGTGACATGGTCAGCAGGAAGTTGCCGGTCCAGCGGTAGTCGATTTTCACATCCTTGAGCTGCGGGAAGGTCTTGAGGATCTTCGGACGGATCAGGGTTTCGATGTCGTCCGGTTCACGGGCGCCGTAGACCACGCCGCCGCCATAGAGCAGACGGTTGTCGGCGGTGAGGCGGTAGTAGTCGAGCAGGTAGTTGCAGTCTTCGACGCAGTAGTTATTGGTGATCAGGCTGCGGGCCTGTTTCTCGGTCAGCGGTTCGGTGACGCAGATCTGCGAGCCGCACGGCATGCTCTTGGCGGTCACGCGGTTGTCGAGGCCTTGCGGCAGGTAGGCGTTGCCGGCGATCAGCAGGTACTTGGCGCGGACCTGGCCTTTGGCGGTGCGCACGACGTTGGGTTCGCCGTATTTGATTTCCACGGCAGCGGACTGCTCGTAGATCTTGCCGCCCAGACGCACGATGGCCGCGGCTTCACCGAGGGCCAGGTTCAGCGGGTGGATGTGGCCGCCCTGCATGTCCAGCAGGCCGCCGACGTAAGCGTCGGAACCGACTTCGCGGCGGATGTCCGCAGCGTCGAGCATCTTCAGTTTTTTATTGCCGTAACGTTCCCAACTGCGCTTCTGCTCAGCGAGGCCCTTGAGCTGTTTGTTGTTCATCGCCGCGAAGATACCGCCCGGGCGATAGTCGCATTTGATGTCGTATTCCTTGATGCGCGAACGGATGATGTCGGCGCCTTCGAAGATCATGCTGCCGAGGATTTCAGCAGTCTTGTCGCCGTAGCGCTCTTCGATCACGTCGACGTCGCGGCTGTAGGAGTTGACCAGTTGACCGCCGTTGCGACCGCTGGCGCCATAGCCGACTTTCGCCGCTTCCAGCACCGTCACCTTGTAGCCGGCTTCGGTCAGGAACAGTGCCGAAGACAGGCCGGTGTAGCCGGCGCCGATGATGCAGACATCGCACTCCACCGACTCTTCGAGGATCGGGAAATCGATCACTTCGTTGCGGGTGGCGGCGTAGTAGCTGTTCACGTGTTGTTGTTTCATTTTTTTATTCTCCGAGGGTCGCCGGTTGCAGGCGACCACCGCTGTAAAAGAGTCAGAGCTTGATCCAGGTCGCTTTCAGCTCGGTGTACTTGTCGAACGCGTGCAGCGATTTGTCGCGACCGTTGCCCGACTGTTTGAAGCCACCGAACGGCGCGGTCATGTCGCCGCCGTCGTATTGGTTGACCCACACGCTGCCGGCGCGCAGGCCACGGGCGAAGGTGTGGGCCTTGCTCAGGTTGCTGGTCCAGACCCCGGCGGCGAGGCCGAAGATGCTGTCGTTGGCGATCTGCAGCGCTTCCTCGACGGTGTCGAAGGTGATCAGCGACAGCACCGGGCCGAAGATTTCTTCCTTGGCGATGGTCATGGCGTTGGTCACACCGT
The DNA here is from genome assembly GCF_054071635.1 of Pseudomonas sp. SDO52101_S400. Classification (NCBI taxonomy): domain Bacteria; kingdom Pseudomonadati; phylum Pseudomonadota; class Gammaproteobacteria; order Pseudomonadales; family Pseudomonadaceae; genus Pseudomonas; species Pseudomonas sp. SDO52101_S400. Next base: position 28,994 of record NZ_JBSVWF010000015.1, read on the forward strand.
CGAAAATCGTCGGTTCGACGTAGCTGCCGCCGGTTTCTTCGAGGGTGCGATGCCCACCGGCAATCAGCTCGGCACCCTGCTCCCGACCGATGTTGATGTAACGCAGCACGTTGTCCAGTTGACGCTGGTCGACCACGGCGCCGACGGTGGTCGCCGGATCCAGGGCGTGGCCTGGTTTCCACGCTTGCAGCGCTTCCACCAGCAGCGGGATGAATTGCTCGCGGATCGAACGCTCCACCAGCAGGCGCGAGCCGGCGGTGCAGACTTCGCCCTGGTTGAACGCAATGGCGCCGGCCGCTGCTTGTGCTGCCGCGCGCAAGTCCGGTGCGTCGGCAAACACCACGTTCGGGCTCTTGCCCCCTGCTTCGAGCCAGACGCGTTTCATGTTGCTTTGGCCGGCATAAATCATCAGTTGCTTGGCAATCGCCGTGGAGCCGGTGAAGGCCAGCACGTCGACGTCCATGTGCAGCGCCAGCGCCTTGCCGACGGTGTGGCCGAAGCCTGGCAGGACGTTGAACACGCCTTTCGGAATACCCGCATCCAGCGCCAATTGGGCGATGCGGATCGCAGTCAGCGGCGATTTTTCCGAAGGTTTGAGGATGAACGAGTTACCCGCCGCCAATGCCGGGGCGAATTTCCAGCTGGCCATGATCAGCGGGAAGTTCCACGGCACGATGGCCGCGACTACGCCGGACGGTTCGCGGGTTACCAGACCGAGTTGGTCGTGCGGGGTGGCAGCGACTTCGTCGTATATCTTGTCGATCGCTTCGGCACTCCAGCGGATTGCGTTGGCGGTCGCCGGGATGTCGATGCTCATCGAGTCGCTGATCGGTTTACCCATGTCGAGGGTTTCGAGCAGCGCCAGTTCTTCCTGGTGCTGCAGGATCAGGTCGGCGAAGCGGATCAGGATGCGCTTGCGCTCGGCCGGAGCCTTGTTGGCCCACACGCCGGAGTTGAAGGATTGGCGCGCGACTTCAACGGCGAGGTTGGCGTCGGCTTCATCGGTGCTGGCGACGGAGGCCAGGAAACGGCCGTCGACGGGGCTCAGGCATTCGAAAGTGTCGCCGCTGATGGCCGGGCGGTATTCGCCGTTGATAAAGGCGCGGGATTCAATAGTCAGGGACTGGAAGCGTTGTTCCCAGTCGTTGCGGGTCGTTGTCATGGTGGTGGCTCGACGCGGGGGAATTTGGGGGTGTCAGAGTCTGTGTTCGGCTTGAGATGGCTGCCCTCACCCTAGCCCTCTCCCGGGGGGGAGAGGGGACCGACCGAAGTGTCTCGGGAGATGCACCGACTTGAACGACCGAGTCGAATATGAATTCGGTAAAAATCGTTCAGGTCAGCGGATTTCTCGAGCATCCCCGGATCAGTCTCCTCTCCCAGAGGTAGAGGGGACCGACCGAAGTGCCTCGGGAGATGCACCGACTTGAGCGACCGAGTCGAATATGGATTCGGTAAAGATCGTTCAGGTCGGCGTATTTCCCGAGCATCCCCCGGTCAGTTCCCTCTCCCTTTGGGAGAGGGTTAGGGTGAGGGGCTCTTGGCTTTTTAGGGCCTCAAACCGTATGCAGATACCAGTTGTACTCAAGGTCAGAGATTGAGTTTTCGAACTCGGCCAGCTCGCTTTCCTTGCACGCGACAAACACGTCGATGTACATCGGGTCGATGTAGCGGGCCATGACTTCGCTGTCGTCCAGCTCACGCAGGGCGTCGCGCAGGTTGTTCGGCAGGCTCTGCTCGTTCTGCTCGTAGCTGTTGCCTTCGACCGGAGCGCCCGGCTCGATTTCGTTGGTCAGGCCGTGGTGGATACCGGCCAGAACGGAAGCCATCAGCAGGTACGGGTTGGCGTCGGCACCGGCGACACGATGCTCGATGCGCACGGCGTCTGCCGAACCGGTTGGTACACGAACGGCCACGGTGCGGTTGTCGATGCCCCAGCTCGGCGAGTTCGGTACATAGAACTGCGCGCCGAAGCGGCGGTACGAGTTGACGTTCGGGCACAGGAAGGCCATTTGCGCAGGCAGGGTCTCCAGCACACCGCCGATCGCGTGGCGCAGCGCGGCGTTCTGCTCGGGATCCTCGCTGGCGAAGATGTTGTTGCCTTCTTTGTCCAGGATCGAAATGTGTACGTGCAGACCGTTGCCCGCCTGGCCCGGATACGGCTTGGCCATGAAGGTGGTGTCCATCTCATGGTCGTAGGCGATGTTCTTCACCAGACGCTTGAGCAGGACGGCGTAATCGCACGCCTTGATCGGGTCGGACACGTGATGCAGGTTGACTTCAAATTGCGCCGGGGCGCTTTCCTTGACGATGGCATCAGCAGGAATGCCCTGCTCTTTCGCGCCTTCGAGGATGTCCTGCAGGCAGTCGACGTATTCGTCGAGGTCGTCGATCAGATAAACCTGAGTCGATACCGGACGCTTGCCCGAAACCGGCGAACGTGGCGATTGCGGACGGCCGTTCACGTTGTCCTGGTCGATCAGGTAGAACTCGAGTTCGAATGCGGCGCAGATGGTCAGGCCCATTTCGTCGAACTTGCGCACCACGTTGGCCAGCACTTCACGCGGGTCGGCGAAGAACGGCTCGCCTTCCAGCTCGTGCATGGTCATCAGCAGTTGTGCGGTCGGGCGCTTCTGCCAGGGCTCGATGCTCAGGGTGCCGGGGATCGGGTAGCAGATACGGTCGGAGTCGCCGATGTCCAGGCCCAGGCCAGTGCTTTCCACCGTGGAGCCATTGATGTCGAGGGCGAAAAGCGAGGCCGGCAGGTTAATGCCTTTTTCGTACACCTTATGAAGACTGGTGCGCTCGATGCGCTTGCCGCGCACCACACCGTTCATGTCTGCAATCAGAAGGTCGACGTACAAAACCTCAGGATGTTTCTTAAGGAATGCGTTTGCTTCGTTGAGTTGAACGGCACGCAGAGGGACCGACATGATGCACCTATTTAGCTGTTAATTATTATGTTCACTGCTGTTTCGCCGAGCCAGTCAACCCGAACGGCAAAGTGAAGTCAATAGCGAACACATGGCCGCTCAGCGTTTATTTTTCGGGCTTTTTTTAACACTCACGTGCCAATGCAGGCGCCAGACGCCCGGGAATCATGAAGATTTGATGAACGGCGTTTAGAATTTTTTACATGGGAGTTGTTAATTAAAATCAACGAGGCTAAGCTCCGGAAAAGCTCGTTCAAGTGTCAAACTTCGAGGTGAATAAAAATGGCATTCAAGCCATTGATCGGCGTTACTGCGTGCGTCAAACAGATTGGCCTGCACCCCTATCACATCAGCGGCGACAAATACGTTCGCGCTGTCAGCGTTGCGGCGCTGGGGTTGCCCGTCGTCATTCCTTCCCTTGGCAAACTGACTGAAATCGAAGACCTGCTGGGTCAGCTCGACGGTCTGTTGCTGACCGGCTCGCCGTCCAACGTGGAGCCTTTCCACTATCAGGGCCCGGACAGCGCTCCCGGCACGGATCACGATCCGGCGCGGGATGCCACCACCCTTCCTTTATTGCGTGCAGCCATCGCGGCGGGCGTTCCGGTACTCGGCATCTGCCGGGGCTTCCAGGAAATGAACGTGGCGTTCGGCGGCAGCCTGCACCAGAAGGTGCATGAGTTGCCGGGCATGCTCGATCACCGCGAAGCCGACAGCCCGGATGTCGCCGTGCAGTACGCCCCGGCCCACGCCGTGACGGTGCTGCCCGGTGGCGTGTTCGAAGCGCTGGAGCTGCCGGGTGAATTCAAGGTCAACTCGATTCACAGTCAGGGCATCGACCGCCTCGCTCCCGGCCTGCGCGCCGAAGCCGTGGCGCCGGATGGCCTGATCGAGGCGGTCTCGGTGGAGCACAGCCCGACCTTTGCCCTCGGCGTGCAGTGGCACCCGGAATGGCAGGTGCTGGACAACCCGAACTACCTGCGGATTTTCCAGGCGTTCGGCGAGGCTTGCCGCCAGCGTGCGGCGCGACGCAACCAGCGCTGACGCCACCCAACGATTGCAAAACCTTTTACTGCCCCCGCGGGGTCGGCGGCTGCGCACCTGCGCATCCGTCATCCGCGATCAGCAACACACCGCGAAAACAAAAAGCACCACCCGGCAGCCAGGACGGCGGCGCCGAACAACCCGCACGGTGCGGGTCTGCAATCCACTCTTAAGCCGGGCCGCGTTGGCCCGGCGACTGAAACCTGTTGGGAGTTTCACATGGCAAACGCCTCCAGCACTTACAGGAAGGCTCTTGAAGGTCATCAGCAACCGAAAAAGGTTCTGGTGAAAGTCGATCGAGTCACCAAGAAGTTCGACGAAACCACCGCTGTGGACGACGTGTCCCTGGAGATCCATCAGGGCGAAATCTTCGCCCTGCTCGGCGGCTCGGGCTCGGGCAAATCGACCCTGCTGCGCATGCTCGCCGGTTTCGAACGGCCGACGGAAGGACGCATTCTGCTCGACGGTGTCGACATCACCGACATGCCGCCATACGAGCGGCCGATCAACATGATGTTCCAGTCCTACGCCCTGTTCCCGCACATGACTGTCGCGCAGAACATCGCCTTCGGCCTCAAGCAGGACCGTTTGCCGGCCAGCGAAATCGACGCCCGCGTCGAAGAGATGCTGCGCCTCGTACACATGACCCAATACGCCAAGCGCCGCCCGCATCAACTGTCCGGCGGTCAGCGTCAGCGCGTGGCCCTCGCCCGCTCCCTGGCCAAGCGTCCGAAGCTGTTGCTGCTCGACGAACCGATGGGCGCACTGGATAAAAAACTGCGTTCGCAGATGCAGCTTGAGCTGGTGGAAATCATCGAGCGCGTCGGCGTGACCTGCGTGATGGTGACCCACGACCAGGAAGAGGCCATGACCATGGCCGAGCGCATCGCGATCATGCACCTGGGCTGGATCGCTCAGATCGGCAGCCCGGTCGACATCTATGAAGCGCCGGTCAGCCGCATGGTCTGCGAATTCATCGGCAACGTGAACGCCTTCGACGGCACCGTGGTCGAGGACCTTGAAGGTCACGCGATCATTCACAGTCCGGACTTGCAGCAAAAGATCTACGTCGGTCATGGCGTCAGCACGTCGGTGCAGGACAAGTCGATCACCTACGCGATCCGCCCGGAAAAAATGCTCGTCAGCACCCTCAAGCCAGAGACACGCTACAACTGGTCCGAAGGCAAGGTGCATGACATCGCCTACCTCGGCGGCCATTCGGTGTTCTACGTCGAATTGCCGAGCGGCAAGATCGTCCAGTCGTTCATGGCCAACGCCGAACGCCGTGGCGCGCGGCCGACCTGGGACGACAAGGTCTACGTCTGGTGGGAAGACGACAGCGGCGTGGTACTGCGCTCATGAGAACCTTCAATCAGCAATTCCTGCGCCTGGTGCCCAGCGGGCGAAAGTTCGTCATCGGCATCCCGTTCATCTGGCTGTTCCTGTTCTTCATGCTGCCGTTCTTCCTGGTGATGAAGATCAGCTTCTCGGAAGCCGCGCTGTCGATCCCGCCGTACTCGGAGATCTACACCTACGCCGAACAGAAATTCCAGCTGTTCCTGAACATCGGCAACTACACCATGCTCGGCGAAGACGAGCTGTACCTGTCGGCCTACCTCGGTTCGCTGAAGGTCGCGGCACTGAGCACGCTGATGTGCCTGGTGATCGGTTTCCCGATGGCCTACGCGATCACCAAGGCCAGCAAGGAAGCGCAAAACGTCCTGTTGCTGTTGATCATGATGCCGACCTGGACCGCAATCCTGATCCGTGTTTACGCATGGATGGGCATCCTCAGCAACAACGGTCTGCTCAACGCGTTCCTGATGTGGACCGGGCTCACCGATCACCCGATCGAGATCCTCAACACCAACACGGCCGTGTATATCGGCGTGGTCTATGCGTATCTGCCGTTCATGGTGTTGCCGCTCTACGCCAACCTGGTGAAGCACGACGGCAGTCTGCTGGAAGCCGCGCAGGATCTGGGTTCGAGCAACTTCAACAACTTCTGGAAAATCACCGTGCCGCTGGCCAAGAACGGCATCATCGCCGGCTGCATGCTGGTGTTCATTCCGGTGGTCGGCGAGTTCGTGATTCCAGAACTGCTGGGTGGCCCGGAGACCCTGATGATCGGTCGCGTGCTGTGGCAAGAGTTCTTCAATAACCGCGACTGGCCGGTGGCGTCTGCCCTGGCGGTAGTGATGCTGTTGATCCTGATTGTGCCGATTCTGCTGTTCAACCGCAGCCAGGCCAAAGAGATGGAGGGACGGGGATGAAACGCTTCGGATTTTCAAAGTTCATGCTGATCTTCGGCCTGATGTTCATCTATCTGCCGATGCTGATTCTGGTGATCTACTCGTTCAACGCCTCGAAACTGGTAACGGTTTGGGGCGGCTGGTCGGTGAAGTGGTACGTCGGCCTGCTCGACAACACCCAACTGATGGGCTCCGTGGTGCGCTCGCTGGAGATCGCCTGCTACACCGCAATCGCAGCGGTAGCGTTGGGCACCCTCGCCGCGTTCGTGCTGACCCGCGTGACGCGCTTCAAGGGTCGTACGCTGTTCGGTGGTCTGGTGACCGCGCCGCTGGTGATGCCTGAGGTGATTACCGGTCTGTCGCTGTTGCTGCTGTTCGTGGCGATGGCGCAACTGATCGGCTGGCCGCAGGAGCGTGGCATCGTCACGATCTGGATCGCCCACACCACGTTTTGTGCCGCTTATGTGGCGGTGGTAGTCTCCGCCCGCTTGCGTGAACTGGACCTGTCGATCGAAGAAGCGGCGATGGATCTGGGCGCGAAGCCGTTCAAGGTGTTTTTCCTGATCACCATCCCGATGATCGCGCCGTCGCTGGCGGCGGGCGGCATGATGTCGTTCGCCCTGTCGCTGGATGACCTGGTGCTGGCGAGCTTCGTGTCGGGCCCTGGCTCCACCACCCTGCCGATGGAAGTGTTCTCGGCCGTGCGTCTGGGCGTGAAGCCCGAGATCAACGCCGTGGCCAGCCTGATTCTGCTGGCGGTGTCGCTGGTGACCTTCCTGGTCTGGTACTTCGGCCGCAAGGCAGAAGCCAACCGCAAGCGGGCGATTCAGGAAGCGATGGATCAGACCGCCAACGAATCGTGGCAGCAACCGCAACCTCAACGAGTGGCAGCGACGGCCTAGGGCCGTCGCGTTTTACGGCTTTGCGCTTTTGCTTAAAAGCTTTTGAATAAAAAGAATGGAGTTTCACCGATGAAAATGTTTGGCAGGACTCTGCTGACACTGTCCTTATTGGGCGCAATTGCCACGGGCGCCCAAGCCAACGACAAGGTGCTGCGCGTTTACAACTGGTCGGATTACATCGCCCCGGACACCGTCAAGAAGTTCGAGGAAGAGACCGGCATCCGCGTGACCTACGATGTGTTCGACAGCAATGAAACCCTCGAAGCGCGTTTGCTCGCGGGTAAATCCGGCTACGACATCGTGGTGCCGTCCAACAGTTTCCTGGCCAAGCAGATCAAGGCCGGGGTCTATCAGACCCTGGACAAATCGAAGCTGCCAAACTGGAAAAACCTCAATCCGGTGCTGCTGAAAAACGCCTCCGCCAGTGATCCGGACAACGCCCACGCGTTCCCGTACATGTGGGGCTCGATCGGCATCGGTTTCAACCCGGCCAAGGTCAAGGAAGTGCTCGGCAAGAACGCGCCGACCAACTCCTGGGACCTGCTGTTCAAACCGGAGAACGCCGAGAAGCTCAAGGCTTGCGGCATCAGTTTCCTCGACTCGCCGACCGAAATGATCCCGGCCGCCCTGCACTATCTGGGCTATCCGGTGAATGACAAGAACACCGCGCACATCAAGGAAGCCGAGGCGCTGTTCATGAAGATTCGCCCGAACGTGGCGTACTTCCACTCGTCGAAATACATCTCGGACCTGGCCAACGGCAACATCTGCGTGGCGGTCGGTTACTCCGGTGACGTATTGCAGGCCAAGGCCCGCGCGGTGGAATCGGGCAACAACGTGGTGATCGACTACAGCATTCCCAAGGAAGGTGCCGGCAGCTTCTACGACATGGTCGCCATTCCGCGCGATGCGGCGAACGTCGAGAACGCCTACCTGTTCATGGATTTCCTGATGCGTCCGGACATCATCGCCGAGATCACCAACAGCAACGGTTACAGCAACGCCAACGCCGCCGCCACGCCACTGGTGGACGAAGCAATCCGCAACGACCCGGGCTCGTACCCGTCGCAGGAAGTGATGGCCACGCTGTATGCGGTGCCGGATCAACCGATCGCCACGCAACGGATCATGACCCGGGGCTGGACCCGCGTAAAACTCGACAGGTAAACACGGTCCAAATCCAAGTGTGGGAGCGGGCTTGCTCGCGAATGCGTCGGGTCAATCGATGCATCTGTGGCTGATACACCGCTTTCGCGAGCAAGCCCGCTCCCACAGTGGATCAGTGTTGCAACAGAAAGAATTGATGATTTTCCGTTCACGCAGCGCCTTACCACCGCTGCACCCTCGCTCTGAACGGCCTCACCTGGCCTCCCTCGGTTCAGGTGAATTCAGGCGCCCTCGGGCGCCTTTTTTTGTGGGCTCAGATCAGCGGCCAGTCGGCCAGCGAACGGTAGCGGCCCTTGTGGGATTCGAACAGCGCAAAGCGTTCAGCACGCAGGAAGAACTCCGGCGGCGTGGCGGATTCCGGTTCCGGTGCCCGATAGTCCCGAGCCAGCGTCAGGTGCGGACGATACTCACGCGTCGCCTCTTCAAACCCGAACGGCAACATCGCCTGCTCCAGCGCATAGACCAATTGCAGCAGATTCCGGGGTGCCTGCTCCGGCGCCAGCGACAACACCCCGGCGCGATGCCAGACCTGCAACCGATCCAGCGAAATCCTCAGCGCCTCGCCCGGCGTGCGTACTTTGGACGCCGCCTCACAGACTTCACCTATCTGGGCCAACGGCACCGCGCCGAGAAACAACAGCGTCAGGTGAAAGTTGTCCGCCGGCACCGGTTTGCCGGTACGCAAACCCAGTTCACTGCGCCACTGGGCAATCGCCTTGCGCTGCGCCGGCGGGCAGTCCAGGGCGAAGAACAGCCGCTTGAACGGTTGTTCGCCGTGCTTGTCATCCGTCATGGCCCCGCTCCCTTGTCGATGTCGATCCGTCGATTCTACACGGCCATTCCTGGCGACTCTCGGCGTGGGGTTTATAGTTCAACGATTACCATCAACCGGAGGACGTCATGCGCGAGATCCTCAGCAAAGAACCCTGGTGGGCCCGACCGCCGAACCCCGGACAGGATGAGAGCGAGCTGGAATGGGGCTGGCTGGTGCATTACAGCGAGGGTGAACCGCGTTTCGAATTCGTGCGCGAGCGGCCGACGGAGGAGCAGATTCGCAACCGAAAAGGCTGCCGGATCACCCCGTCGGCGGAGTGATCCGGCCGTTCTGCCTCAAGACTCGAGAATGTTCTTGAAGCCACCGAAGATCATTCGCTGCCCATCGAACGGCATCGGATTGGCGTCCGGTTGCATGCGCGGGTCTTCCATCATTTTCCCCATGCCGGCATCGCGAGTGGCCTTGTCTGGCCAGACCAGCCAGCCCGCCGACACCGTTTCGCCTTCCTTAAGTTTCACTGCCATCGGAAATGAGGTGACCTTGCCATCCGGCACGTCATCGCCCCAGCCCTGAACCACCTCCAGGGCGCCGTATTCCTTGAACAGTTTCGCGGCGATTTCGCAGTGTTTTTTGTACTGTTCGCGGTTGGCGCTCGGCACGGGTGCGACAAAAACATCAATGTAAGCCATGGTCGTTCTCCTGCGGGTTTAGGGGTCGATCTGCGGAGTAGTCGACTCGGGTGGCCGCCATTCGACAGGGTTTGCACCCAGTCCGACCGACGGTTCATCGCCCCCGCCCAGATTGCCCTCGACGTGCGCGGCCATGTGCAGCGTACCGGCCATCACGCCGGTCGTCGGGCTCTGTACCAGTTTCAGCCAGGCTTTGTCGAAGGTGTTGCCCAGACTGCTGCGGATCAACGCTTCGCTGTCGGGGCGGTCGCTGGCCTGGATAATTGCGCGAATGCCCGCCACGCCTGCCGAGATCAGTCCGCCGACGAGTTTGCCCGCCGCTGCCGCCACTGCACTCGCGGCGCCACGGGGGGCCATTTCCGCCTCCATGCGCTGGCTGGCGCGTTTGGCTACCGGGGCCATGCCCGCGTCGGTCGAGGCAATGCCCTTGGCGCCGCCTTCGGTGTGGATCTTGTCGATCAATGCTGCGTAGGCCGGCAAAGTGTTCAGCGGCTCGGTGCTGACGATCTGGTACAGCGAGGCGTCCCGGGCCGGCGGCGGGCCGAGGGCAATGGCGGGAATTTTCTGCAAGTGCCCATTGAGCTGGGCGACGGGCACGCCGTAGCGCTGGGCGATGACCGGCATCTGCTGCGCCATCAGTTGCGCGTAGAACGCGGTGGCCTGGCCGAGGATCGCGTCCGGGTCGATTTCCGCCGCGACGGGCGCCAGTACTCGCTCCTGATACTGCTCCAGCAAATACGCTGCCAAGCGTTTGGACGAAGCATCCTGCTCGCCACCGGCGCTGATGGTGTACCAACTGACCTTCATCGACAGCCATTCCTGGGTCCAGTAGCTGCTGAACCACGGGATGAATTTTTCTTCAGTTTGCTCATAGACGCGATTGCGCCAATGTTCCATCGAACCGCGGGCAAAAACCTTGACCTGCTCGGTAGACTGCCGGGAAGCGGCGACGATGTCCCGGTCGATCTGCTGCCAGGTGGCCGGCGAAACCACCACCGGCGGCGCGCTCGCCGGGCCCCGCGCCGTGTTCGCGCAGCCGGCCAGCAACATCAGTGCGGCGACGATCAGCGCACGCAGGTTCACGGTGGCAGTGTCCTTTTGTGGATCAGATCCGGAGGTAATGATTTGAGTATAGGTGCGGGTTTCAGCCGTTTGTCCGGTTGTAGGGGTCTGCGATCCCGGCGGGCGATTTCAACGTTTTTCCCAACCATCACTGACGTCGATGTTCACCATTACGACGATTGCCTTCCGCATCAAACGCGTCCGGCGCAGGATTCACCCATCCGAGACAAACACCACGAGGAGTTCACATCATGAGTCATACCGTCACCCTCGCCGTGAGTTTCCCGGTCTTCGGCAACAACTACTACGACCAGCACGCGGTGTCGCTGAAGACACAGCCGCTGGTGTTCAACGAAGATTTCGAAGATCTGCTGATGCCCGCTGCGAGCAATCATTTCAGCAATGAAGTGGTGGGCCTCAACGATCAATTCCGTTTTCTGAGCGACATACTCGCCACCCATTTGCTGGACATCGAGGCCTCCGTGCCTGCGCGATCCAGCGTCCGGGCGAACGCTCATTTTTAATCGCTGCAACCTGCTCCTCCCTTGAGGAGCAGCCATGAAAAAGCCCACTGGCCAATTCGGCTCAGTGGGCTTTTTTTGTCAGCGGCGGCGGACTGTCAACGCTTCCAGCAATCAGCGAAACGCGAGCAGACGTCGTACTGCTGCTCCATTTTCGCCATGCGGTCGAGGTGGCGATTGATGGTTTCGACCGTCACCTCTCTGTCTGTCTGGAAATAGAACACGATCATGTCTTTTTCCAGCTCCGCCGGGTACACGGGCTTGGCAGCATCACCGGTTCCTGCCCACACCTTCAATTGCTTGTCGTCTGCACTACGCAGACGTTGGCGATATTCGTCAGTCGAGCGCTGCATCACCAGCGTCTTCTTGGCGGCGAAATCTTGATCGAACGCTTCAAGATTCTGGCGATACAGCGTCCAGTATTCGTCCGGCAGGCTGAAGCCGAGTTTGGCCTTGCGTTCGCTGATCAGCGAGTCGAGCTTCTCCGGCGAGGTGCCCGCCGGTTTGTCTTTCATGGACGCAGCTGTCATCCGCACGAAAGTACTGTCGGCAATGATGCGGTCCATCATTGCCGTGCGCTCCGGCGTGTCGGGCAACAACTTCGGTGGCGTCGGAAACAGCGCGTTACGGCCATAACAGGCCGGCAGGGAATCACGCTTGAGCACCAGCGGCGTGCGCACGTCTTTGCCGTCAATTCGCTGCACCCGCTGCATCAAGGCCTTGCACTGGGTGGCAGTCACGCTGAGGCTCAACTCATACTCGCTACCGGCCTGGGGCTTGAAGCTGAAGCCCGGGCTGCAAGTGGCATAACCTTTTTGGGTGCTGACCTTCAGGAACATGTCCTTCTCGGGCGGCAACTTGATTTCCAGGTAATCGCGAGCCTTTTCCGGCGGCGCCACACTCATGCCCACGCGACGCTGGCTTTTAGCGATGAACAGATTGTTCAGCATGCCAGTGGTCAGGCCATCGCAGTGCTCGGCGTCGAAGTAACTGACGGTGGCATTGTCTGCGTTGGCCACGAAACGCAATTTGGCAGCGTCAGGCTGGGTGGCATCCTGATAAGTCCCCGTCTGGGTGCAACCGACCAGCAGAAAAGCGGCGAAGACCGAGCTGGCAAGCGCCGGGAAACAGCGCAGGAGAGAAGCGGCAGGCATGAATCATCCTTGGAGGGAGAGGCGAAAAAGCGGCGATGCTACTGAATTGCCATCACTGCGTCCATCCTCCCATGCCTGCACAACCCTGCGCTATCGGATCAAGCCGACGACCGGCTGACGATCAGTCGTCATCTCTGTAGCGGCGATGCTCTCGACGATCATCATCGCGGTCGTCCCATCGGCTGTCCCGACGGTCTTGATCGTAATAACGGCCGTGATCGCGGTCGTAGTGTCGACCATGTCGGTGGTCATCATCAAAGTCCGCCACACAGCCGCCCAGCAATACGGCGGCGGAAACAGTCAGCAGCAGCGTTGTTGCACGCATCATTCAGAATTTCCCTAAAACCAAGGTCTTGAAAACGGAAAAGGTCAGCGCAGCCCGCGCCGAAGAGGCGCGGTGCGCGCAGCCGCAGATACGACCGGGGAAACGAACGATGATTCACAGGGCGACCACGACCGTTCATCGCCCTGCCTGCCAGACTGACGCGAGCGCTGCTAACCCACCAACGCAATCAACTGCTGGCGCTGCGCATCAGTCAGCATCGGCCCGAACCCGGCGCCGGCGTTGTCAGCCATGTAGCGCGGATTGCCGGTGCCGGGGATCACGCAAGTCACGGCCGTGTTCGACAGCAAAAACTTCAGCGCCAGTTGCGGCCAGCTGTTGACCTGCACATCCGAGACCCAGCCCGGCAGCGGTTTGCTCTTGAGTCGTGTCAGCAGCCCGCCGCCGCCAAACGGCCGATTGCAGATGACCGCCACTCCGCGCTCACGGCACAACGGCAGGATGCGCTTCTCTACGCCTCGGTCATCGAGGGCATAGTTGATTTGCAGGAAGTCGAGCTGTTCGGCCTTCAATACCGCTTCCACTTCCTCGTACGCCGAGGGCGTGTAATGGGTGATGCCGATGTAACGGATGCGGCCCTGCTCTTTCCATTCGCGCAAGGTCGGCAGATGAGTCTGCCAGTCCAGCAGGTTGTGGATCTGCATCAGGTCGATGCGCTCGGTGCGCAGCAAACGGAAGGAATTTTCCATCTGCGCGATGCCCTCCTCGCGCCCACGCGTCCACACCTTGGTCGCCAGAAAGGCCGGTGAACGGGGTTCGTGGATCGACAACAGCTCGCCGGTGGTTTCTTCGGCGCGGCCATACATCGGCGAGCTGTCGATCAGCGTGCCACCCTTTCTGAACAGCTCGTCGAGTACTGTTGCCAATTGTCGATAGGCCGGATCGCCGGGCGCGACATCAAAGCCGCGATACGTACCCAGCCCGACCAAGGGCAGCAGCTCGGAGCTGGAAGGAATGGCGCGGGTCTGCATGGTCTGGCCTCCTGAGGCGCTCGTCGACGTGGCAGTGGCCAACGCCCGGTCAAACGTGAAAACCGCCGAAACCCCGGCAGCCAGCGTGAGCAGGCGGCGGCGGGAACAACCCTCAGTGTGGCTCATGCTCGCGTCTCTGCTTTATGGATCTGTTGCGCCTTGTGTTCGGCGGCGGTCACTCGGGAAGGCTCAACTACACTGCGACTGAGCACCTTCACGCCCCGTTAAAGTTAGCCGAATGTCCAGAACCCTGATGTCGCTCGTCGCTTTGATCGTTGCCGTGTACTTGATCCTGTGCGCGGCGCTGTTCGTTTTTCAGCGTTCACTGATCTATTTTCCGCAGGCCGGCTCCATGGATACGGCGGAATCGCGAATGACGCTGGCGATGCCCGACGCCGACATCCGCGTCAGTGTCCGCGAGCACTCCGGGGCAAAAGCGCTGATCTATTTCGGTGGCAACGCTGAAGATGTATCGCGCAATCTGCCGGCGTTTGCCGAGGCGTTTCCCGACTACGCGGTGTATCTGCTGCACTATCGGGGGTTTGGCGGCAGCGGCGGTTCCCCTTCCGAGGAAGCGATCGCCGAAGATGCGCTGGCACTGTTCGATCAGGTGTATGCCCGGCATCCACAGATTGCGCTGGTTGGGCGCAGTCTTGGCTCCGGTGTCGCGGTGCGGCTGGCCAGTCAGCGGCCGGTGGCACAGCTGATTCTGGTCACGCCCTACAACAGCCTTGTCGGACTCGCCGTCCAGCATTACCCGTGGGTGCCGGTGAAATGGTTGCTGAAGGATCGTTTCGAATCCGGCCAATATGCGGCGCACCTCCGCGTGCCGACTCTTTTGCTGGCCGCGAGCGACGACGAGGTGGTTTCACGGGCCAGCACCGAACGCCTGCTGCACAGTTTCCCCGAGGGTGTGGCGACGCTCAAAGTGGTGAAGGACTCGGCGCACAACTCGATTTCCGAACGGCCGCAGTACTTGCAATGGATGAAGGACGTGCTGAATCGCTGAACGGCGCTAGTGCACTTCGTCGGCGACCGGCGAAAGCCTGAGGTACCTCCTGAACCAAGTGCAAAAAGGCCAGTCCTACTCGCGCCGCTTTCGCGGCTAACTCCCTATCAGCGCTGTCTTTTTTCCGAGCTTTGCGTCCCATGCGCCACGCCGTCCGTTCGTCTCGCTTCGTTTCGCTGTGCCTGCTGATCCTGTCCCCCCTGCTCGCCCCCTCTGCCCACGCCGGTGCAGAGCGACAACTGGCGGCCGCCATCAACGACCTTCGTGCCCATCCGCAACGTTGCGACCGGCGTCCGACGCAACGCCTGGCGCCGCTGGCGTTCAAGCAGAATATTGCGTTGCCCATCGGTTATGGCTACGGCGGCGGGATGCGCGAGCAACTGAAGGCCTCCGGTTATGCCGCGGTCGCAGTGCGCAGCATCCGGATCGTCGGGGCCGAGGATGCCGAAGAGGCGTTTGATCAATTGCAGAATGAACATTGCAGCGCATTGCTGGATGCGCAGTACGCCGACATTGGCATCAGCCGCGCCCGCCGTGAATGGCAAGTGGTGCTGGCGCGTCCGGTAATCGACAGCCGCTTGGGCGATAACCGTAGCGTCGGCAAAGCCTTGCTGGCCGAGGTCAACGCCGCCCGTGCCCGCCCACGGATGTGCGGTCGCCAACGTTTCGCCGCCGCCCGCCCCCTGAGCTGGAACCCGGCCCTCGGCGCCGCCGCCCAGGGGCACAGCAAGGCCATGGCCTACGGCAACTATTTCGCTCACCAGGACCCGGACGGCGATATGCCGGCCGATCGCGCACGCGCTGCCGGCTACCGAGGCCGGCAGATCGGCGAAAACATCGCCGCCGGGCAAAGTTCACCGAGCAAGGCCATGGCCGGTTGGCTGGCCAGCCCCGGACATTGCGCCAACCTGATGAACCCGATGTTCACTCAGGTCGGCGCCGGGTTTGCCAGTGAGGTGCGCAGCGATAACGGCGTGTACTGGACAATGCTGTTCGGGGCGCCTTGAGTGCCTCACTTCGGCCGACGCACTGCCCGCACCTTGCTGCTGTTGCCGCCACCGCAGTAGAAGCGCTCACCGCCATCGGCCTCCAGTCCCGAGACGCCAATCCCGGTGGGCAACGTCAGGCTTTCCAGTACTTCGCCGTTGCCCGGATCGATCCGCCGGATCTCGCTTTCCTCACCCTCCCAAGTGCCATGCCACAGCGCACCGTCGACCCATGTCACGCCGGTGACAAAACGGTTTGATTCGAGGGTACGGAGGATTTTCCCGGTCTCGGGATCGATCTGATGAATCTTGCGATCGCGATACTGCCCCACCCACAACGTGCCCTCGGCCCAGGCCATGCCCGAGTCGCCACCGTCGCCGGGGGCCGGAATGGTGTGGAGCACACGCCCGGTGGCCGGATCGATCTTGTGGATTCGGCGGTCGGCAATCTGGAACAGGTGTTTGCCGTCGAACGCGGTTCCGCCGTCGGCGTCGACCTTGATCGTGCGCACGGTTTCGCCGCTGGCCGGGTCCAGCGCATTGAGTTGGCCGTCACTGGCGAACCAGACTTGCCGACCATCGAAAGTCACGCCGTGGACACCGTCGATGCCTTCGAACGGGCCGTATTCACGAAGGATTTCTGCGTTTGCGTGTTTCATGCTGGCTTCCTCGTTGAGTGGTGAGTCCAGCCTAGCCATTGCCCAGCGACACCGGGAGTAACAAGATCGTCGCGAAACCCGGCACCGGTGGTGTCAGCCAGCGTCGCGCACGGCCAAGCCCGAATGCCTGGACTTTGTCCTGTACCGCCAGCGTTTCCAGCGCCCGTTGTATCTGACGCTGACTGCTGCCCAGCGCAAGCGCCAGCGCCGAACTTGACCAGGCTTCGCCGTCGGCGAGCAGGGCAAGCAGCGCGGCGTTTTTGTCTTCGAGCGGTAACGTCAGTAGCGCCACGTCTTGCGCAACCAGCGCATAACCACGGGAAGTCGCAGTGATTCCGGCCAGCGGTTGCAACGCGGCACGCAACCGGCCGATCTCGACCCGCAAGCGGGCGCGGTGGGATTCATCATCAAGCTTCAAGCGAAAGGCTTTGGCGACCAGTGTCTCTCGCGGTACATCCCCGGGCCAGGCTTCGGCGAGCAGCCGAACGAGGTGAAACAGCACCGGTCGCGTGGCCAGCGCCACCGTCATGCCGGCACCCCGCACGCTGTAGCGACAGGCATCGACCACCAGCGTCGGCGAGGCAAACAATGCTTCAACCTGCGCCAGTGTCACCGTTTGCACCTGACCGCCAACGATCAATCGGGCAGCGGGCGCCTCGAGGATTTGCCGGGCATGGTCGATCTCCGCCGACAGCGCCGCAATGGCCGCCAACTGCGCCGCCCGTTGCGCACGTTCCAGCGCCATTTGTGCCTTGTGCGCCTGCACCCGACGCAAAGCGATTCCGGCGCTCATCAGTTCATGGACGGCGCGCAGAGCTGGCGGCAACGGTGCAGGATCGAGTTCAGCGAGCAACGCATCAGCGTCATCCAACTGCCCGATCAGCAACAACCGACGAATCTGCAAGTAGCGCGCGTGCGCTGCATTGAGCCAGTCACCGTGATCCTGCAAGACTCGCCGCGCCGCCTCCAGCGCCTTCACCGGCCAGCCCAGATCCCGCGCCGCCAGCGCCACTTCGGCCTCGGCCACCACGCAGCGCGCCCAGGACAATGGCTCGTTGGCACCGAACGCTTTCACCGCCCGTTGCAGCAATGCCTTGGCTCGCGCCATATCACCGAGCTGGGCCATGGCGATACCGCGCAAGGCCAGAGCGGGAGGGTCTTCGCGCAGGGCCACGAAATTCAGCGCCGCCAACGGATCCCCCGCAGCCAGCGCGCGGCCGGCGGCGTTGATCAGCGAGTCCATGGAGGGTTCGACATGGCAAGGCGCTCCGGTATCAGATCGTGGATGGAGTCTAATACCGAATGCGGTTTTGTCTGGGGGATCCTGTGACTGCGTGCTCAGTCGAGGATGGCGGCGCTCTTGAGCAATCCCTGCAATCCGACGGGCACCAGTGGTGATTGCTCAGTGAAACTTGAACTGCCTTGCCAACTTGCGGTGAACGGGGAGCCGTCGCTTTCGTGCCCGACGATCTGCAATTGCTCGTACACCTGCGCGTCTTCGAAACGGGCGTCGTACACCTGAACAATTTCATGCCCCGGTTTGCCGTTGTAGACGAAGAGGCTTTCAAGTGTGCCGAGCAGGCGCAGATCCTTCATTGAAAGGCCCAACTCCTCCTGCACTTCGCGCACGATGGCCTCGCGGCTGGTTTCGCCAAACTCGATGCCACCGCCGATGGGACGGTAGAAGGTTTGGTCTGCGACCGGGTCGTGGAAGCGGTTAACCAGAATCTTGCCGTTGTGCTTAAAGACACACAGTGCAAGTGCGCGGATACGCTGTTCGGCCATGGGGTGAAGTCCGTTTGCTGGATGAAAAGCCCGGCATTAGATCACACGCCCCATGGAGAGTGGGTCAGGTAAGCGTCAGACCGGAGAAATCGTGGCCAGAACGCCGATCATGATGGTCAACACGAGAAAGCCGCCGAGGAAAAACGCCATCTTAGCCATGAAGGCCTCCTGAATACTGAATGTCCGGCGCACCGGGCGCTTCGGAATGAAGCGCGTCGCGTATGGCCGAACGGCAAGGGTATTTTGGGCCTTTGGCTGAGACGGTTACAGATGCAGATTCAACCGTAAAAAGCGGATCAGATGGATTTGACCCACTCATGTGTCGACATTCAGACCGGTACAGAAGGTTTCCATTGCGCCGCTTTGATCTAGAGTCATAAGCGCCGCGCAAATAACAACAAAAAATACAGGAGTGAAACCATGTCCGAACTGAACCTGCACCCCAACGCCGCCAAATCCCTGAACCGTTGGCACGAGATGATCCGTACCGGCAACTTGAAAGCCCTGCCCGACCTGCTCGACCCCAAAGCCGTATTCCGTTCGCCGATGGCCCACACACCCTACCCCGGCGCGCCGGTGGTCGCGATGATCCTGAACACCGTGTTCGAAGTGTTTGAAGACTTTAAATACCACCGTGAACTGGCGACGGCTGATGGCTTGAATGTCGTGCTGGAGTTCAGTGCCAAGGTAGGGTCGAAAGAGCTCAAGGGTATCGACATGATCCGCTTCGATGAACAGGGGAAGATTGTCGAGTTCGAGGTGATGGTGCGGCCGTTGAGTGGGTTGCAGGCGCTGGGTGAGGAAATGGGGCGTCGGTTGGGGGCGTATCTGGCGGCCGCCAAGGCCTGACATCCAGGCACAAAAAAGCCCACTGACCGTTACCGGTTCAGTGGGCTTTGTGTGTCAGGCGTCTGAATTACAGAGCCATGTCACGTGCAGCGTTTTCTTTTGGAGCTTTAGCCTTGTCAGCCGCTTCTGCCGCCGGAGCTGCAGCCTGGCCAATCACCGGTGGGGTTGGCAGTTGCAGGATCTTGGCGGTGTAAGCCCACTCTTCAGCCACTTTGGCTGGATCGTTGTTCAGCTGGGTGCCGTAGCTTGGAACGATCTGGTGCAGCTTGGCTTGCCACTCAGGGGTAGCGACTTTGTCTTTGAAGACTTTCTGCAGCACGCTCAGCATGATCGGTGCAGCGGTCGATGCGCCTGGCGATGCGCCCAGCAGACCGGCGATGGAGCCGTCTTTGGAAGCAACGATTTCGGTGCCCAGTTTCAGCACGCCGCCAGCGGCTTCATCACGCTTGATGATTTGCACGCGTTGGCCGGCCTGCCACAGGCGCCAGTCTTCGGCTTTGGCGTTCGGGAAGTATTCCTTCAGCGCGTTCAGACGGTCTTCATCCGACAGCATCAGTTGACCGGCCAGGTACTCGACCAGCGGGTATTCCTTGATGCCGACCTTGGTCATAGGCCAGATGTTGTGGGTGGTGGTGCTGGTCAGCAGGTCCAGGTACGAACCTTCTTTCAGGAACTTGGTGCTGAAAGTCGCGAACGGGCCAAACAGGATGACGCGCTTGCCGTCCAGGACACGGGTGTCCAGGTGCGGAACGGACATCGGAGGCGCGCCAACCGAAGCTTTACCGTAGGCCTTGGCCAGGTGCTGCTCGGCGATGGCCGGGTTATCGGTCACCAGGAACGAGCCGCCTACCGGGAAGCCAGCGTATTCCTTGGCTTCTTCGATACCGGACTTCTGCAGCAGGTGCAGTGCACCGCCACCGGCGCCGATGAACACGAACTTGGCGTCGGTTTCAGTCTTGGTGCCGTCTTTCAGGTTCTTGTAGCTGACGCGCCAGGTGCCATCGGCGTTCTTGGTGATGTCCTGTACTTCGCTCGACAGCTTCATGCTGAAGTTAGGCTTGGTCTGCAGGTAACCGGCGAACTGGCGGGTGATTTCGCCGAAGTTCATGTCGGTACCCAGCGGGCTCCAGGTGGCCGCGATTTTCTGGTTCGGGTCACGCCCTTCCATCATCAGCGGAACCCACTTCTTGATCACAGCCGGGTCTTCGGAGTACTGCATGCCGGCGAACAGCGGGCTCGCTTGCAGGGCTTCGTAGCGCTTTTTCAGGAACTTGATGTTGTCATCGCCCCACACGAAGCTCATGTGCGGAGTGGTGTTGATGAACGAGCGAGGGTCCTTCAGGACGCCCTGCTGAACCTGCCAGGCCCAGAACTGACGCGAAACCTGGAACGCTTCGTTGATCTCCACGGCTTTCGGGATCGACACTTTGCCGTTCTCGTCTTCCGGGGTGTAGTTCAGTTCGGCCAGTGCGGAGTGACCAGTACCGGCGTTGTTCCAGCCGTTGGAGCTCTCCAGGGCGACGCCGTCGAGGCGCTCGACCATTTCCATCGACCAGGTCGGTTCCAGCTCATTGATCCACACACCCAGGGTGGTGCTCATGATGCCGCCGCCGATCAGCAGAACGTCGACTTTCTTTGCTTCTTCGGCATTGGCAGACGACATCCCCATCGCCAAAGCCAGCCCCAGCAAGGCTGTGTTCACTTTTTTAAACATCTGTTGCACCTATGATAAAACGCCTTCCGCCCGCCGCTGTTGTACGTATGAGTTCCCCTTGTTCGCGACACTCAGGCCAGCGTCGCGGGTTCCGACACACTTCAATTTTGACGGGTGGGCACACAAGGCCGACAGGCTGCGTCGACCTCAGTTATATGTCCCTTCTGAACTGACTTCTTATCATTATTGGCTTCAGCTACTTGAGCGACAGGGGTTCGGTCGGCCCGCCGAAAAGCGCGCCAGACAGAATTAGGTCAAACCAAGTGGCGCGAAGAATATCACGTCAGGGCAAACCCGCGCGTCTGTTCGCGACCGGATAGTTTTCGATAGGTTCCTGAGGCACTTTCAACTACGGCAACAACCCTGCTAAGTTGTACGACGACTGACAAATCATTCAGTCGATTCGATGACCTATAACAACAAGGAAAAACCATGAACAAAGCCAAAATGCTGCTCGGCCTGCTCTGCCTCTTCAGTGGCTATGTCGCCGCTGCGCCGGCGGAGCAAGAGGTCGCCCAGGCAGTCGACCACCTGACCCAGGCGATGCTGCACAAAGACATCGCCGAACTGAACGCCCTGACCGCCGACAACCTCACCTACGGCCATTCCAGCGGCAAGATCCAGGACAAGAAGGATTTCATTGCCGATATCGAAACCGGCAAGAGCGCATTCAAGACTCTGGAAATGCAGAAACAGACCATCACCCTTTCCGGTGATACCGCACTGGTTCGCCACCATTTTTCGGGGCAGGCAATCAAAGGGGCCGAGGTTGTACCGACTGAAATCGAAAACTTCCAGATCTGGCAGAAACAGGATGGGAAGTGGCTGTTGGTGGGGCGTCAGGCGTACAAGTTCTGATTGATTCGAACAGCTCTGTCGTTAGAAGCAGGCAGAGCTATTCACTGGCCGTGAATCAGACGTCACTTGCTCCACATCCGGTTTCATTTGCGTCTCCCCTTTCCCCCTCTCCCTGATATGCTTCACCGCATTACCGTATGAGTTCAATTTTCTTGGAGTAATCAATGCCTCGCTTACGCGTCAAGCACTTTGGCCCTATCCGTGATGGTGTAAAAAACGATGGCTGGATAGAGTTCAAGCGCGTGACCGTGTTCGTGGGTAATCAGGGCTCAGGGAAAAGCACGTTAGCCAAGCTCTTTTCGACTTTCTCGTGGATTGAAAAAGCGCTGGTCCGAGGGGATTACGATAAGAAATGGTTTGAGGAAAAGGATCGACTCACCAAACCGTTTCTAACCTATCATCGGCTCGAAAACTACGTTTCGTCTGATCAGAAAAACGAAACAGAAATCGACTATGAAGGCGATGCCTTCACGATCAAATATGTTCATGGCCGTATGCACATCACTCCATCCAAGGCAAAGGAATATCACCTGCCTCAGATCATGTATGTGCCTGCCGAGCGTAATTTCATTTCCTACGTCAGGCATACGGAGGAGCTGCGACTTTCTTCTGAGTCGCTCAAAGAGTTTCTTACCGAATTCAACTACGCCAAAGAAAACATGAAGGGATCTCTTGCACTCCCTATCAATAATGCTGATCTCGAATACGACCCGCTTACGAACACACTAAGCATTCGAGAGCCTGGGTACCAGCTGGAGTTGGCTGACGCCTCAAGTGGTTTCCAGTCTGCTGTTCCCCTCCACCTAGTGAGCCAATACCTGGTCAACAGGGTGAAAGAGCCCATAGAGAACCGCCAAGAGTCGATGAGCACCAAGGAGCTGGAGCGTTTCAGGAAAGAAGCAGAAAAGTACTTCTCTGAGTCTCTGACCATAGAGCAACGACGTGCATTTATCTCGACCTTGTCGACACGGTTCAACAAAACGGCTTTCATCAATATTGTCGAAGAACCAGAGCAAAACCTCTTTCCCAAATCGCAATGGGGTGTTTTACAGAGCCTTCTGCAGTTCAATAATCAAGGAAACGAAAACCGCCTGGTACTGACAACGCATAGCCCATATGTGGTGAATTACTTGACGATTGCAGTACAAGGCAAACAGCTCCACGACAACATCCTGAAGAAAAAACGCGACTCCGCCCTGATGCCCAAGCTCGCCAAGGTAATCCCCTTGCAAAGCCTGCTGGACGCCGGTGAACTGGCAATCTACCAAGCTGACGAGACGACTGGGAGCATTGCAGTACTGCCAATGGCTGAGGGTATCCCTTCTGATAGCAACTATCTCAACGAGTCGCTTCGCGAAGGCAATGACATGTTTGATCGTCTCCTGGATATCGAGGAGGAACTGGAGGCGTGAATTTTCTCGATACCGAGTGCCAGACAGGCCCCTTCGACGATCTAGAGTTTGGCCTTTGCGACGATCAACCCTCAGAGGTCGCTTACGTTGCTCTCAATCATCGAGAACAGTGGGTTGCCACGGTAAAGAATCCGAACCGAAAGCGTGTCACTTTTACTGCAATCGACAAGTGCGTAATCAAAGACCACGAGGAGGCTGGTCGAGGACGCTGCGACTGCATGCTCACCACCGATGCCGCGCTGTACCTTATTGAGCTAAAGGATTGGGGGCGAAGTAACTGGCAAAGCCACGCACTCGATCAACTAGAGTCGACCATCGAGTTTTTGCTTGCTACGCACGGTGAAGAATTTCTGATCAGCCACAGCCCCAAAAAAGCTTATGTATGTAACAGAAAAAAAGCACCTTTCGTTGAAATTAATAATGTACTGAAAAGGCGCTTTTCCAGACACTACAACTTCCGGCTGGACATACAGACAACGGTCCAAATCGATTGAATCGATAATGTGGCGTCGGCGATGAAAAAACAGCCGGTTTGCTTACGAATAACCTTCACAACCTGAACCGATCCACCGACTGCGCCAGCCTCCCCGCCAGACTCGACAACTCATCCGTCGTATTCGCCGTTTCGCCGATCACCTTGCTGTTGCCCTCCGACATCCCGGCAATCATCTCCACCTGATGGGCGATCTCGTTGCTGGCCTGGCTCTGTTCGCCGATAGTGCGGGTGATGTCGTTGACCAGTTGCGTGGTGTTCAACGTGGCCTCGAGGATTTCGCGGATCGCGCGCTCAACGTCGGCGGTGACCGCCATGCCTTTGTCGACCTGGGCCACGCCCGCCTCCATGCTGCTGACCGCCTCGCGGGTGCTGTTCTGGATGCGGGCGACCATCGCGGCGATTTCCTGGGTTGAAGCGCTGGTGCGGGCGGCAAGGCTGCGCACTTCATCGGCGACCACCGCAAAGCCCCTGCCCTGTTCGCCCGCCCGTGCTGCTTCGATGGCCGCATTGAGCGCCAGCAGGTTGGTCTGGTCGGCGATGCTCTTGATCACCTGAATGATGTTGAAGATGCCTTCGGACTCCTGATCCAGCGTGCGTATCACCTGCGCCGACTGCTGGGCGGAACGGGCGATGTCGTCCATATCGCTGACCACCTGATGGATCACCTGCCCGCCGTTTTTCGCCAGCGACTCGGCCTGACTGGCCATGTTCAGCGCCCGCTCGGCGTGGCGGGTGATTTCCTCGATGCTGGCGGTCATCTGGCTCGCGGCAGCGGCCATGGTGCCGGCGGCGGTACTCTGCTGTTGACTGCTGTCAGCCACCTGATGGCAGCCGTGGCTCAGTTGCTCGCTCATGCCGCTGACACCCTGGGCATTGCGGCGAACCACGTCGATCATGTCGCGCAGATCCCGTTGCATGGTCGCCAGCGTGCGGATCAGCACGCTGGCCTCGTCCTTGCCCGAAGGCTCGGCGATCGGTTCGCTGAGGTTGCCGTGGGCAATGCTTTCAGCGATACGGCTGGCGGCTTTCAGTGGCCCGGTGATGCTCAGGATTACCCAGCGCCCCTGCACCAACAGCAGCAACAGGCTGGCGATCAACACAATGCCAAGGGCGATGTTGGCATTGCGGATCGCTGCTTCGGTGCCCTGGCTGGTCTGCCGGGTATTGGTTTCGATCAATTCGCTCAAGGAAGCCATCTGTTCCTCGAGCTGACTGAATGCGGCGCTGAAGGTGCCGAGTTCCTTTTGCGCCGTGTCCGGGCTGTCCAGCGCCAGCCCGACGATCCGTTCGCCAGCGCTGATGTAGGTGTCGAGGCTCGGTCTGATCTGCTCCAGCGCAGTCCTGATCGTGGCATCGAGCGGCAGTTTCAGGTTCTCGCCCAGCACCTCGCGAAAATGAGCGGCGTGTTCTTCGACGGAGCTGCGCACCTCGTCCGCCGTGCTGGTGCTTTTGCCCAGCCCCACCAGCATCGCCGAATAGACATCGGCGCGCAGGGCGTCGTGCATCATGTCGGCTTCCATGTGGTTGCGCAGCGCGCTCATGCTGACCGCGTTGTCACTGACCGCCGAAGCCATTCGCTGGTTACCGACATAACTGACCAGGCTCACGATCAGCGCCGTCAGCAGGCTGGTCGCGATCAGCAACACCAAACGCAGTTTGATCGACACGGTGATTTCCTCCCTGGTCGCGCTGCACAGCGCTTTTCAAAGTTTCAGTTAAGCCTATTTGCGCGAATCCGCCGGGTTAGAGCGTCTCAACGTGTGTCGTCACATCCAGAAAAAAACAGACGTGTGCGGCAGTTCTCGGTTTGCAACCCGACTACTTGAACCCGCACATGGAACTCCCAAGCCACACGGCACCTCTCACATTATGTGGTACTTCCTTTTCGCTTTACGCTGCTGGAGGAACACCGTCATGCGTCGTTTATTACTCGTTTCGTCTCTTGTGCTGTGCCTGCCCTTTGGTTCGGCCTTCGCCCGTGTGGATGCGGGGGATGTCGCCACTTCAGCCGGTGTTTCAGCCTCGCTGTACTCCACCTTCAAAGATCACAAAATGGTGATTCCGGCCCGTGACGACCTGTCCGCCTTCGTCGCCAGCGGCGGTGCCATCCGTGGCGTGTATCTGGAGTCGGTGCTGCAGCAGGTGCGCCAGGACAACCCCGGCCTGAATGCCAGTGATGAAGAGCTGGCCAACGCCATCCTGGTTCATTACGAAGGCTTGTCGCAGTAAGGCCATACGCTCGATCTCGCCGATTTGCACTCTGCCGATGGACGGCAGCGGGGCGACCATGGGCAAAACCGTCGAACGGCCTCTATGATGGAGGCCATGACGATTTCCGCCCCGATCCGTTCCCCCTGCCCTCCCGGTGTCTGCGACTGCGGGCGCGATCCGCTGTTGGAAAATCCTGGTGCTGACGTACGCATCCTGTTGCTGACCCGTCAGGAGGAAAAGCGCCTGCTGGATCGTCTGGAAAACCTGCAAAGTCTGGCCGACCTTGAACGCCTGCAAGGCAGGATGTTCGAGCAGTTGGGTATTCGTGTGGAAATCTCGCCCGGTGACAACGTGGTCAAGACCATGCTCGGGATCGATATCAGGATCGACGAGCTGCCGGGCCTTTGCCGCAAGACAAAACAATCCATTCCGGCCGCCATCCGCCGCGGTCTGAAAAAGCACCCGGAAGTCGCCTACCAATTGCTCAACGCCCACGACTTGCTGCGCGACACCTGATCATTTTTTCATGCCGACCCGTTTGCGCATCTCCATCGTGATGCTCTGACGGGTTTTCTTCATATCCGCCCACGGCTCATCGCCGACTTCCGCCAGCCGTTCGTGGACGTTATGAATATTCCACTGATTGCCGCCCTTGATCTCCTTCACTTCATCGATAAACAGCGGCACCGACACCGGCAGCCCTTCGCGGGTGCGC
The DNA here is from genome assembly GCF_054071635.1 of Pseudomonas sp. SDO52101_S400. NCBI lineage: Bacteria > Pseudomonadati > Pseudomonadota > Gammaproteobacteria > Pseudomonadales > Pseudomonadaceae > Pseudomonas > Pseudomonas sp. SDO52101_S400. The sequence continues at coordinate 55,498 of NZ_JBSVWF010000015.1, forward strand.
GCCGCATAGGCACAAATCGTGGTGGCGCCGAGACCGTTGCGCAGGTAATCGATGAAGATCCGTCCCACCCGGTTCTTCGGCCCGGATACGGCCGAAAACCGTTCCGGCAAAAGCTTGGCCATGTGGCTGACGATGGCATGGCTGAAATCCTTGACCTCGTCCCAGCCATGTTTGCGGATCAGCGGCACCACCAAGTGAATGCCTTTGCCGCCGCTGGTTTTGAGGAATGCCCGCAAACCCAGTTCTTCCAGCACGGTCAGGGTCAGGGCGGTCGCTTCGACCATGCTTTTCCAGGGCAACGCAGGATCCGGATCGAGGTCGAGGACGAAGCGGTCGGGTTTCTCCAGATCCACCGTGGTGGCGTTCCAGGTGTGCAATTCGACGGTACTCATTTGCACCGCGCCGATCAGCGCTTCGGCGTTGTTGATCAACATGACCGGTTGCCCGGTGACCTTCTTGTCCAGCGTGCGGATGCCGGGGATTGTCAGGTGCTCGGCGTTCTTCTGGAAGAACAGTTCGCCAGCGATACCGTCCGGCGCGCGCACCAGCGCCACGGGGCGATCCTTGAGTTGCGGCAGGATCCACTCGGCGACGCTGGCGTAATACTCGGCCAGTTGCATCTTGGTGGTGCCGCTGCTGGCGTCGATCACCCGGTCGGGATGAGTGATCCGCACCTTGCCACTGGTCAGATCGGGCTCTAAATCAGACTGTTTCACCGTTTTCACCCTCTCTTGAGTGATGTCCCTGGCCGGTTTGTCATCACGCAAGCCATGAAACACCGCATGGCGCACCGAACCGTCCTGAGTCATCTCGGCAAACGCGACTTCCGCCAACAGGCTGGGCTTGAGCCAGTGCACGCCTTTGGCCTCGAAGCCACTCGGCGGGTTGACCACGGCCGGCTTCTTCGCCCGCAACGGTTTCAACTGCGCCAAAAGGCTTTTCAACGTAGCCTCATTGAAGCCCGTGCCGACTTTGCCGGCATAGCGCAACTCACCGCTGTCTCGATCATGCAGCCCCAGCAACAACGCGCCAAAGGCACTGCGCGAACCCTTCGGATCGGTGTAACCGACAATCACGAACTCCTGACGATGTTTACACTTGAGCTTGATCCAGTCGCTGCTGCGCCGCGACACGTAGGGCGAGCCGAGGCGCTTGCCGATCAGGCCTTCCATCTGCATCTGGCAGGCGCTGTTGAGCAACGCCTCCGGTGTTTCGTCAAAGGCTTCGGAGAAACGCAGCAAAGGATTCTTGTGCGCCTTCAATACCGTGGCCAGCGCGGCACGCCGCTCCTCCACGGGTACTTCACGAAGATCGACACCATTGAGATACGGCAAATCGAACAAGTAATAAATGATGTTGGCGCTGCGGTTCGCTTCGAACGCGCTCTGCAGCGCCTGAAAATCCGGAACACCTTCTTCGTCGGCGACGACCATTTCACCGTCAAGCCAGGCCGATTCCAGTCCCAGCGCGGCGAGTGCCCGGGCCTGTTCCGGTAGTTTGTGCGTCCAGTCATGGCCGTTTCGGGTGAACAACCGCACGTCGTCATGATCGATGCGCGCCATGATCCGATACCCGTCGAACTTGATTTCGTAGCTCCAGTCACCCTCTGGCGCACTGTCTACCAACGTGGCCAGTTGCGGCTTCAACTGCGTGGGAATCCGGGCCTTGTGTGCACCGACAAGCTTTCCCGAGGCCGGTTTGCGCGCTGGTTTTTTGAGTGGTTTGACTTGTCTGGCATCGAGCCTGGGTTTGTCGACGAGGGGGCGATCGCTGAGCACGCTGTCCGGCTCGGCGACCAGCACGTCGTAATCGCTTTGCGGCCTGGCGGCGCTGTCCTGATGCTTGATCAGAAACCACTGCTCCTGTTTGCCCGGCATGTGGGTACGCACCAGATTCCACACCCCGCCGAGCTTCTCGCCCTGCAGCTCGAACTTGAGCTTGCCCTTGGCGTAGGCCTTCTGCGGGTCTTCCAGCGGAATCCACACACCGCGATCCCACACGATCACATCGCCGGCGCCGTAATGCCCCTCAGGGATGCTGCCTTCAAAAGTCGCGTAATCCAGCGGATGGTCTTCGACGTGGACCGCCAGACGCTTGACCTTGGGATCCAGCGACGGCCCCTTGGGCACCGCCCAGCTCTTGAGCGCCCCGTCGAGTTCCAGGCGAAAGTCATAATGCAGGTGCGAGGCGTCGTGCTTCTGGATGCAGAACTGCAACGCATGATCGGCGTCAGCCTTCTTGCCCCGCCGCTTGACCGCTGCCGGTTCCGAGGTCGCCGAGAAATCGCGCATGCGGTTGTAGTCGTCGAGGTTCCTGCTCATGGCGCACCTGCCTTGTTTCATCCAGTTCGGGTCACGGTCAGCGCCACCACAGCGATTCGCTCGACCCGTTGATAGCCGACGTTCAACAACTCTTCGCCGAAGACATCGGGATCCAGCTCACGGTAAGTCCAGCCGAACCGCGTCGCGTCCAACCGTGGCACCACGGTTTCGATAAACGGATCACGGCCATCGACCATCGCCACACCGGTGTAGAGCAACAGCGAGCCTCCGGGCGTCAGGCGATTGAGTGCCTGCTCGACAATGCGCAACGACAACCCCGCGCCCAACGTCCCGCCTCCGTGGCGGTAAGCCCGCCCCGCCGGATCCGCCATGTACGGCGGGTTGGCGACGATCAGATCGAACTCGCCCTCCACGCCTTGCAACACATCACTGGCCAGCACGTCGACGTTGGCCACTTCCGCCAACACCGCGTTGATGGTGGTCAGGCGCAACGCGGCGGGGTTGATATCGAGCGCAAGCACCTGTGCCTGACGACGGGCGCGGGCTATCAGAATCGCGCCGACACCGGCGCCACAACCGATGTCCACGGCACGCCGGATCGGAGCAAAGCTCTGCTGCAAATGGCTATGTATCAGCTGGGCGAAGCGGTAGGTATCCGGGCCGAAGAACACCGAATCGGCCGCCTCGGTAGGAAATCCAGAATGCACGAACAGTAAATCGTCCAGGCTCGACCAGCGCACCCGACTCTTCAAGCGCCCATCGCACAGCTCCAGGATGTGCGCGTCCTGCAATTGCCGCTGCTCGTCGTTGGATAGCAATCCCGGTTCGAACGAGCGCGACCAGCCGAAAACATCGCGCAGGCAATCGACCGCCTGCCCTTCGTCACGCTGATTGACCCGCTGATGGGTCAGAGGCGTCGGCGTGACGAATCGATAGCCGTCTGCCTGCAAGCGCCGGCCCAGTTGCAACAGCGCGAGATCGTCGGCGCACAGCAACGCTTCCTGATTCATTGGCAAATGCCTCAATCCAGACGAGATCGGAGTTCGATGAAGCGGCGGGTTGCGAGCAACCCGGCCGGGTGCGCATGCCGGGCCGGCGCCAGCCAGGAGATCAGCACCGTCATCTGTCCGTGGCCGTCCTGCCCGTGCAGGGCAGCGTTCAATTGCTGGACATCGGGGTCCTGCGCGGACACCGAGACCAGCGGGGCGACATGACTACGGCGTCGGGCCGGAACCGGTCGCATCGCAGGCGTCCAGTCGCCGGCAATCCAGTCGTGCAGCAGCTGTTTTTCGTAGCCATTGAACACGCCGAACATCGCCGCGCCATCGCCTTCGATCAATTGCCAGAAACGGCTGGCCTGAGGGTCTTGATGGCGCACTATCCAGCCCTTGTCTTGCAGGGCCTGGAGAAATCCGGGAAGTTGCCCTGGCGCAGCCAGCCATTGGTTGACGGTCTTGCCTTCGAACCGGCAATAGTCCGAATGCATGTGCTGGCCGAAGGCACGCTTGCGTTCGAGCATGGCGAGCAACTCACGCTGCAAATCGAAACCGTCGATGATGGCGCGACTGCCCTGCCCCAGATCGTTAAGCCGATAGCCGCGCGATACCCGGCGCAGGAAATCGGCACGATCCGCCGCCAGCGGCATCAGATCCAGAGCGGCCTGCACGGCTTTGCGTGCATGGCCCGTGCTGGCGTTATCGATGGTCACATGCAGGGTGAAGTAATACGGATCGATGCCCAACTCACTCAGCTCATAACTGCTGATCAACAGGTGCAAGGGCAGTTGTTCATAGCCAAGGTTGTAGCCAATGACCTCCGGCAAAAAGTCATCGCCGCAGGCACCCAGCGCGAGTTGCAATGCACCTTGCAGGTAACGCTCGTCGGGTAAGGAATCTGCGAGCCCCAGGCCATGTTCGGCCAGCAGTTTGCGGTAGATCACCACGTGGTTTTGCGCAGGATTACCTTCGCCAAGCTCTTCCAGATAGGTGCAGATCAGGCCGCTGAAACGCGGATCGCGCCAGTGCTGCAACAGACCGTAAAGCCAGGCGCCGTCTACCCGTTTGGTCGGAGCTACCGCTTGCAGGAAATACAGCGCATGGGCTTTGCCACTGAAGAACTGCCGCGCCCCACCGTCCTTGCGCTGTTGCAGATAATCGGCATATTGCCGGGCGACCTCGGCGCATTGCGCAGCCACCCATTCGTGCCACGTCGAAGGATCCGGTGGCAGTGCCTCTGGCAATTGCGCAGCCTGCAGCAGTTGTTTTTCGAGGAAAGGTCGCGCGACAGTCCGGAGATTTCCCCCCGAGAGCAGCGTTTCATACAGGCAGCGCAGCCCCCCCTCGGGATGGATCGATTGCGCGTGGGCGGGCGTAGATTGCAGACGTGTCAGGACGGTCATGGCAGATTTCCCGGTCGATTGGCAGGGCGCTGGTTCACGCGCCTCTACAGCAGCAGAGAGGCGCTGCACCTCAAAAATTCAATCGACGTGAAATTTGCCCGGACAGACGGAGCCTTCGGCACTTCTATTTACTGAATAAAGGTTGCCGAAGGCTGGGGGAGATCGGTTTCAGGCCATGCCTTTGGCCTGCTGCTCCAGGTGCACCTGCAATTCGGGATCGATCTGCAATGCCGCCGCCAGCTCATCCAGATAGTTGCGTTCGGCGTCCTGCTGGTCGTCCACCAGCATCACACTGGCGATATACATTTCGGCGGCCACCGCCGGATCGTTGTTGGCGGCTTGTGCGACTTCGCTGGCATCGAGGGGTTTGGCGACTTCGGCATCCAGCCATTGCTGCAGGTTCGGGTCGTCGGTGTGGCGGCCGATTTCGCTGCTGATCAGGTGTTTCTCCGAGTCGTCGATCCGGCCGTCTGCCTTGGCTGCTGCGATCAGGGCACGCAGCACCGCGTGGCTGTGTTCCTCGACTTGCGGGCCGGCCAGCAAGTCAGCCGTTTGCGGCGTCTGCTGTGGCGCCGCTGACGCCTGATTGCGTTGCCAGGCCTGATACGCCTGGAACGCCATCATGCCCAGCGAGGCCAGTGCCGCGTAATTGGTGCCACCGGAGCGACTCTGCGTGCCACCGCCCAGCGCCCCGCCGCCCAATCCTCCGCCGCCGAGCAATCCACCGAGCAGGCCACCCAATCCTCCGGCAGGCGAACCGCCGCCGCTGGTGCCGCCGCCACCCAGCAGGCCGCCCAGTAAACCGCCGAGCCCGCCCAGGCCATCGCCGGCCGAAGCGCCACTTTGTTGTCCCGCCGAGGCCTGGCCTCGCAGCAGTTGTTCGAGCAGATCGCTGGTGTTCATGACGTCGTCCTCAGGCAAAGGCGTAACAGCGTCAGGCAACGATAGACCTCCGCACGCGTTGCGCCAGCACCGTTTGGCCGACGCTGCCTCGGGGAAACGATTTCGGCGTCGAAAAATTTTCCCGGCCAGCTAAGATTCATGAAGGGTGAACCTTATCCCGGCCCGACCGGTCGATAGCTGCAAACCCGACCGGTTGGCCGCCACCCTTGTTGTTCAAGCGTGATACCCGGCTCGCTTCACTTTCTGGAGAACGCCCCTGTGATATCGACCGTCCACATCGCCAGGCTCAAGGCCTGGGGCGCCCATGGTTTCACCGCGACTGGCGTGGTCACTGCCTTTCTGGCCACTCTCGCCCTGCTGGAAAACCAGCCGACCCATTGCCTGATGTGGTTGGGCGTGGCGCTGATCGTCGACGGCCTCGACGGGGCACTGGCGCGCAAGGTCAACGTGCAATCGGTATTGCCGAGCTTCGATGGATCGATCCTCGACCTGGTAATCGATTACCTGACCTATGTATTCATTCCGGCGCTGTTCATCTATCGCTACATCCCCCTGCCCGACTACACGCTGTTGCTGACGGTGTCACTGATTCTGGTGTCGTCGCTGTTCTGCTTCTGCAACGTCAACATGAAGAGCAAGGACAACTACTTCGTCGGTTTCCCGGCTGCCTGGAACGTGGTTGCGCTGTGCCTGTACATCATCGGCCCGGGGCCGTGGATCACTTTCCTGACCGTGATCGGCCTGGCGTTGCTGACCATCACCCGAATGAAATTCCTCCACCCGTTCCGCGTGCGCCGCTTCATGCCGATCAACATTGCGGTAACGGCGATCTGGTTGCTGTGCAGTCTGTCGCTGGTCATCAACCACCCGGTCATCAACCCGCTGGTGATGGGCTTGTGGTTGCTGGCGTCGGCGTACTTTCTGGGCATCTGCATCTGGCGCACGGCGCTGGAGTGGTTTGATGCTTCGCATCTGAAATAGAAGAATTTGTGGGAGCGAGCCTGCTCGCTCCCACAGTTGTTTTGCATGACGCTTAGCGCTTGGTAATCACCACCTCCAGATACTCACTCGGCACTACCATCGAACCCGGCCCTGCCCGGTTCAGCCCGTCTATCAGTTGCGTCAGATCCCCTTCCAGCGCCTGTCCGCTCTCCGGCGGCAACGCCGCGAACGCCTTGTGCACCGGCCCGTACCAGTGGCGGAAGATGTCAATGAAATGCGCCGCCGAGCGATAGCGGAAGTTGAAGTGCCGGCGAGTCACCTGCACTTGAAAGTGGCGATCATCGAACTGCGAATGCAGCCAGGCTTCCGCGCCCCAGTTCGACGGTGGCTGGGCACCGGTGGGCGGTGGCAGATGACGGCCAAGGGTCTTGAACATCTGGCCGACAAAGCCTTCCGGCGTCCAGTTGGCCAGGCCGATCCGCCCGCCACGCCGGCAGACCCGCGCCAGTTCCTTCGCAGCCTTGGCCTGATCCGGTGCAAACATCACGCCGAAGGTCGACAGCACCGCGTCGAAACTGGAATCGGCAAACGGCAGCGCTTCGGCGTCGGCAACCTGAAAAGTCACGTCCAGGTGCTCGGCCCGCGCCCGGTCCTGGCCACGCTCCAACAGCGCCGCGACATAGTCGGTGGACATCACCAGACAACCACGGCGCGCCGCCGCCAGCGTGGCATTGCCATTGCCGGCAGCGACGTCCAGCACTTCTTCGTCACAACGCAGGTCGCAGGCTTCGGCGAGGGTTTCGCCGACGATCTGCAAGGTGGTGCCGATCACGGCGTAGTCGCCACTGGCCCAGGCGACTTTCTGGCGTTCCTTCAGGGCAGTCAGATCAACGGGAGTGCTCATCGATGGATGCTCCACGACAGGTTGAATCAGGCGTCACTCGGCGGTCGTCGGATCAATGATGTTCATCACCCGGGACACACTGTTGGCCGGAAACCCGCCCAGCCGGGCATGCTCGCGCACCAGTTCTTCATTGGGGGCGATGTACACGCAATACACCTTGTCGGCGGTGACATAACTCTGCAGCCACTGCACCTGTGGCCCGAGTTCGCGCAACGCCTGGCAGGACGTTTGCGACACCGCTTTGAGTTCTTGCTCCGACAGCTTTCCGGCCCCTGGAATCTCGCGTTCAATCACGAATTTCGGCATGGCAACCTCGCTTTCTTTTTATGAGTGACAGGGCTCACTCCACCCTGCTCGTCCACTATCGCGCCGAGGCCGTCCGGCGTCCCCTCCAATCGTCTAAAGAGCCTTTAAAGCCGGGCTTTCGCCGATGAATGGCGGGGTTTTGTAAAGGCCCCGAAACACTCTCATGGGGGTTGCCAAGGTGTCGGCGGATCGGCTCTGATGCAGACCCGAACCGCGAACGGAATCCGACCATGTCCTTGCGCCTCGAATGGCTCGCTGACCACATGCAGCACAGCGACACTTACGCCGAGTGGATCCACCGCCAGTTTCACTACGAATATGCCCATCAACCGTTGGCCGAGTGGCAGCGGGAATTTGCCGAAGGGCAAACCAATGGTGACTGGCGCTGCCTGATCGCACTGGACGGCGAACGTTTGCTCGGTGGCGCGGCACTGGCTCGTGCAGATCTTGCGCAACGACCGGATCTGGAACCTTGGCTGGCCTGCGTGCTGGTCAGTCCCGAATCTCGCGGTCAGGGGCTGGCAGAAAAGTTGATCGAAGGGATTGCCGAAGAAGCAAAGAAGCGAGGCCTGCCGCGTTTCTACCTGCATACGCAAAACAAACAGGACTACTACGCCAAACGCGGCTGGACAGTGCTGGAGCGTTTTCAGGCCTGGGACAACGAACAATGGCTCATGGTGCGCGACCTGTGAGCCATTGACGTTCGCGGTTCAGGCTGCAGGTGCCTTGGCCTCTTTCAGCAGTTGCTGAATCATCTGCTCCTGAGCTTCATAGCGACCCTCGCCAAAGTGGGTGTAACGCACCTGCCCCTTGGCGTCGATCAGGTAATGCGCCGGCCAGTACTGATTGTCGAAGTTGCGCCAGATCGCGTAGTTATTGTCGATGGCCACCGGGTAGGTGATACCGAGTTTCTTCACCTGATCCTTGACGTTGTCGATGATCCGCTCGTAACCGTATTCCGGGGTGTGCACGCCGATCACCACGAGGCCGTCCTTGCCATACTTTTTCTCCCACTCTTTCACGTACGGCAGCGTGTGCTGGCAGTTGATGCAGTCGTAGGTCCAGAAGTCCACCAGCACCACTTTGCCACGCAGGGATTCGGCGTTCAGCTCCGGGGAATTCAGCCATTGAACCGCGCCGGCCAGTGACGGCATCGCGCCTTTGCCCTGCTCATCCGAAGGCGAATCCGCCCGGACTTTGCTGATGAAGTAGTCGACCACTTTCGGCGCGTTTTCCAATACGTTTTTCTCGACGCTGGCGACGCCTTCCGATGACGTGCCGGCCAGCAGGGTTTTATCAGCGCCGGTGGAGATCACCGCAGCCGCCGCCAACACCGCAACGCCCGCCCCGCGCCGGAACCAGCCGGTGAACGGGATCGACGGTTTCAACCGGTTGACCAGGCCGCGACCGGCGAAGATCAGCGTCCCCAGCGACAGCGCACTGCCCGCGCCGTAGGCCAGCAGCAACAGGCTGGTCTGGGCGTTGGCGCCTTGCAGCATGGCACCGGTGAGGATCACGCCGAGGATCGGACCGGCACACGGCGCCCACAACAGGCCAGTAGCGACACCAATCATGATCGAGCCCATGGGGCCGGCCTTCTGGCGGGTGTCCGGATCGAGCCGATTACCCAGCAATACAAACGGCCGCGCCAGCCAGTCACCGATGCGCGCGGAAATCAGCGACAGCGCGAACAGCACCATCACCACCAGCGCGATGTGGCGACCGGTGTTGTTGGCCTGAATCACCCACTCGCTGCTGACCACCGCCAGACTCGAAATCGCGGCGAAGGTCAGGGCCATGCCGCCGAGGGTCAGCAGGATCGAGGAACGGCTGCGGTCGACGCCGGCAAACAGGAACGGCACCACCGGCAGGATGCAGGGGCTGAGGACAGTCAACAGACCGCCCAGGAAAGCGATAAGGAACATGAGGTTCACCTCTTGAAGGATGGGCGGTCTGCCGATAAAACAGGTGTCTGCCGGTGACCGGCAGACACGCAAGGGGGTCAAGCGTTCTGGCTGTCCAGCCATTGGCTCTGCGGGGTTCGGCTGGCGCCGTTTTCAGCGACCATCTGGCCTTGCGGTGTATGGCTGGAGCCGTCTGCCGCGACCATCTGCCCTTGCGGCGTGCGGCTGGCGCCGTCGGCGGCGATCAAGGCATCGCTGCCCTGTTTGGCCACCGGGCTCAATTGAAAGCAGGTGCTGCCGGCGCAGCTATTCTGTTCGACGGCGCTGTTGGCATGCGCCGCGACACCGGCAAACGAGAAGGCAATGGCGGTCAAGAAACGCGATACGTTGTTCATGGCAATCTTCCTTTAAGTGGGTGGCGGATCAGTTCTGGTTGTCGCAGCCGTCAGCGAATTTGCTGTAGTCGAGAACGCGGGTCTGACCGGCCGAATCGAGGTAGGTCATGCGGGCGTCGACGATGCCGCAGGTCATCGATTTGTCCTCTTTCATCGAGATCACTTTCTGGATGTCCAGATGCGTGCCGTAGGTGTAGGTTTGCGGAGCGACAACCGCTTCGGCTCGGGCCGACAGGGTGCAGATGTTCAGGGCGGCAAACAGGCAGGCGGCGATTACGGATTTGTTGTTCATGGCAATTTCCTCAGGGCTTCAATGGGTAGGTCGTTGATTGAGCCGAGGCGCCGTGGTGTGCCTCGATGGAGCTCATTTAAAGCTCGCGAGGTATCCCGTCTGTGTCGGGAAATGGCAGGTATAAATCGCTACGTATCTCTGGTGCCGGAGGATACACAGCGATACAAAACCCTGAAAAAATCGTGTTTTTGCGTCCCCGTGTATCCGTCGTTGCGCCAGATACACTGCAATACAAAGGCAGGCAGGCGAGCCCGCGCGGGCTCTATAGACTGCGAGACATTCCCCCACTTGATAGAGGTTTGGCTCCATGGATCATGTCGATCACATTCTCATCGTCGACGACGACCGCGAGATTCGCGAACTGGTTGGCAATTACCTGAAGAAGAATGGCCTGCGCACCACCGTGGTCGCCGATGGCCGGCAGATGCGCAGCTTTCTGGAAGCCAACACCGTCGACCTGATCGTGCTCGACATCATGATGCCGGGCGATGACGGCCTCCTGCTGTGCCGCGAATTGCGCGCCGGCAAACACAAAGCCACGCCGGTCTTGATGCTCACCGCCCGCAACGACGAAACCGACCGCATCATCGGCCTGGAAATGGGCGCCGACGATTACCTGACCAAACCCTTCGCCGCCCGTGAGCTGCTGGCGCGGATCAACGCCGTGCTGCGCCGCACGCGGATGCTGCCGCCCAATCTGGTGGTCACCGAAAGCGGCCGTTTGCTGGCGTTCGGTCGCTGGCAGCTCGACACTTCAGCCCGGCATCTGCTGGACACCGACGGCACCATGGTCGCCCTCAGCGGTGCGGAATATCGTTTGCTTCGGGTGTTCCTCGATCATCCGCAACGAGTGCTGAGCCGCGATCAACTGCTCAACCTGACACAGGGCCGTGACGCCGATCTGTTCGACCGCTCCATCGACCTGCTGGTCAGTCGTCTGCGCCAGCGCTTGTTGGACGATGCCCGCGAACCGGCTTACATCAAGACCGTGCGCAGCGAGGGTTATGTGTTCTCGCTACCGGTCGAAATCCTCGGAGCCCCCGCATGACGTTTGCCCTGCACTGGCCGCGCACGCTGGCCTCTCGGTTGTCGCTGATTTTCCTGATCGGTTTGCTGCTGGCCCAGGCGCTGTCGTTCGGTGCGCAGTATTACGAGCGATATGAAAGTGCGAAAAACACCATGCTCGGCAACCTGGAAACCGACGTTTCGACCTCGATTGCGATCCTCGATCGCTTGCCGGCCGAAGAGCGTCCGATGTGGCTCGAACGCCTGGCCCGGAACAACTACGGTTACCTGTTGAGCGAAGGCGAACCGGGCACTCCGATCGGCCCGGGCGAAGTACCGATTGCCGTCACCTCGATCACCGATGCCATTGGCGAGAAGTACCCGCTGACCTTCACCGACATTCCGGGGCCGAAAAAGCACTTTCAGGGCCACCTGCGCCTGAGCGACGGCAGCCCGGTGACCATCGACGTGCGACCTTCGATGGTGCCGTTGTCGCCGTGGTTGCCCGTGGTATTGCTCGGGCAACTGGCGCTGATGATTGCCTGCACCTGGCTGGCGGTGCGCATCGCCATTCGCCCCCTCACCCGTCTGGCCAACGCGGTGGAAACCCTCGACCCCAACGCCCATCCGATCAATCTGGACGAACAAGGCCCGAACGAAGTGGTCTACGCCGCCCGTGCGTTCAACACCATGCAGGCGCGCATCGCCGCGTACTTGAAAGAGCGCATGCAATTGCTGGCAGCGATTTCCCATGACCTGCAAACCCCGATCACCCGGATGAAACTGCGCGCCGAGTTCATGGACGATTCGGCGGAAAAGGACAAGCTGTGGAACGACCTCGGCGAGATGGAGCATCTGGTGCGTGAAGGCGTGGCGTATGCGCGCAGCATCCACGGCTCGACTGAAGAGAGTCGGCGCACCAACCTCGATTCGTTTCTCGACAGCCTGGTGTTCGACTATCAGGACATGGGCAAAGAGGTGCAACTGAGCGGCAAGAGTGACGCGGTGATCGACACGCGCCCCCACGCCCTGCGCCGGGTGCTGGTCAACCTGACCGACAACGCACTGAAATTCGCCGGGGCTGCCGAATTATTGGTCGAACGCCAGAGCAACAGCCTCTCGATCAAAATCATGGATCGAGGCCCTGGCATTGCTGAAGAAGAACTAGCCCAGGTAATGGAACCGTTCTACCGCGTGGAAAACTCGCGCAACCGCAGCACTGGCGGTACCGGGCTGGGTCTGGCGATTGCCCAACAACTGGCGATGGCGCTGGGGGGTTCGCTGAATCTGAGCAACCGTGACGGTGGCGGATTGTGCGCGGAGCTCAGGTTGCCACTTCATTCGTGATGTCTGTTTAAACAACGCCGACCAGCGAATGTCCGGGATGACATCGCGCAAAGTCGGCGGCTACACCCTTCTCGGAAATGGCCGACTGTTTTTGCCCGATGTCGAACTTTATCGTTTGGTCACCACCGCCGCGATGACCACCGTTGGTCGCGACTGTCAGTTCTGACAGTCGCGATCGTCAACGGATTGATGTGCGATGGCCCCTCGTACAACCGTACTGTGGAGCGCACATGAGTCTGCTCGAATCCGTAACACGAACCTGTCAGCGATTGGCTCCAGGCGGCTGGCATTCGCTGTTGCTGGCGCACGGCCTGGATCTTCTGGCGCCGTCGCTCAAGGCTGAACTGCTCAAACCACTGACCATCGACCGGACTCTCGCAGGTTTTGAGGACTTTTGCCCCGACGGCTACCGCGCCATAGAGCCTGCCCGGCCCGCACAAAGCCTGCTCTACCATGCGCTTGCTTCACCGCAAGTCACGACCGACGAGACCGGACTGCAACTGCGGACTTTTCCGACCCTTGCTGAAATCGAGGCAGTTCTGAACTACGTATTCGGCATCCAGCCAACCACGCTCCACGACCTGCTGCAACAGGCTCAAGGTGCACCACTGTCGGTGGCAGTGTTCGCCAGCGAGTACCGCTGTGCCGCCGACACGGTTCACGGCCAGCATGCCGATCTGTGTTTCTCCCGCACCGGGATCGCCCGAACAGGCACCGCTGAAGCCCGCTATGACGAACGACTGCGGTGTTTCCTGCCCTTCGTCGACAATGATGCTCGCGGGATTCGGGTGATGCCGGTGCATTACAGCGCCTACATTGCGGTGCAGCTCAAGGGTGATGACGAGCGTTTCAAGCCTATGGACTTTCAGTCAGGGCTGGATGACGGGCTGGATTTCCAGGTGCCAGTACACAAACTTTTCAGTGGCTCCGAGTGCCTGTACGGGCTGGAACTGCCCCTGACGCTGGATAACTATCAGATCAACGAAAAGATCCGTCATGTCCACTTGCGCCACAGCGGCACCGGCTGGCAAGAGCCAGAGATATCCGAGCATCCGTTCATCATCACCAAAGGCCTTGCACGTTGGGCAACGCCGCTTGAACCGGGACTCGGCATTTTGTCCCCTGAACCCAAGCCACATCTGGTCGAGCTGGCCCATTACAAGGGGCAAGCACTGTCCTTCATGATGCCGGCCAACACCGGAGGGATGGTCCATGGCCGTCACAAAGTAGGGGACGATGGCCAGATCGAAGACCTGAATGATCGCGAGGATGTTGCCGAACTGGTCAAACAAGGTGGCTATCGCGCTCTGCATTATCAGGATGGCACCGCTGACGGTTATGTCCGGGCAATCTGTCCGCCCCTGACAGACACCCTGCCATCGAAGGCTGCCTACTCGGTCATCGGCGCCACGGATTACTTTCCGTTTTGCCATCAGCGACGGCTCCTGCACTGGGTGAAAGAGGAGCCTGCCTTTTCCAGCGCCGACATCTGGCATGCGCGGCTGGAAGCCTTATCGAATGTGCGTTACTGCGCGAACCTGAGCTTGAAAGATCAGCCCTTCACGCCTGAGGATCGCGGCATCACGGCCATTGTGGAGTTAATGCGCAAACCGAAACCGCGTCGCGGCCCTGGCATCCCGCGGCCCTCGCCCCCGCGCCCCTCTTCGTTGCCGGACGCTGCCGCCGGGATTTTTGGCCCGGGCTGGGAGGTGGGTCGGGTCCGTCAGCAAGACGCGGATGGAAACTGGATTGACACGCTGGCCGGTTATCAGATGGCCAGCCCCTTTTGTGAAGACAAGCGCATCTGTGCAGCGCTCGGTTCCTACTGGCCAGGCGTTGCGCCGGACTCCGCCCGCACCTTCGAACCACGCTCCAGCTTGCACACCATCATCCCGCTGACTGATGCGGAAACCGGCACAGGCGGTGTCGCCTGGGACAATCAGCCCGCCCCGCAGCTGATACACGACCAAGGCAAGACCTTCGTCCGTTACCACACCTACGCGTTCAGCGACTACACGGGTGTGGCTCTTGCCAACGGTTTTTCGCTGAGCCTGACCGGCCAGATCACCCAACAGGCGTATCAGGACCGCGTGCTCTCGATGTACCGCGTTTACACCGTACTTGGAGCCGGCGACAACCCAGCCCTGCGCAACCGCTGGCCATTACTGTCTTTTCTCCTGGTGCAACGTCCCGATGCGGAACTCGACATCGCGCAACAACAGTCCGGTGTCATGTTGAACGGATGGGTGCATCGCTACCAGATGTACAGGCGCGGAGCGGTGAGCCAGCCTGCTGCCAACTTCAAATGGCGGGATGTGGAGGTCGAGGAACAAGTGAGTCTCCTGGTTAGCGCCAAAGTCATGCTGATCAAGTACGGCAACGCTGTCTGGCAGCTCGCACTTGAATCGGTTTGATGCATTGGTGATCGGTGCAGGCCCGGCAGGTTGTGCGGCGGCGATCGGCTGTGCGCAGCGCGGCTTGCGGGTTGCGCTGATCGAGCGGCAACGATTTCCCCGATTCCGCCCCGGAGAAAGTCTGCACCCCGGCATCGAACCGTTGCTGGAACAGCTTGGCGTGGCCGAACAACTGTGTAGCCACCATGCCTTGCGCTTCGAAGGACACTGGATCCAGTGGAATGGTCCACTGCAGTTCATCGGATTGGGTGGCGATGACAACGGCCCCTGGCGCGGCTTTCAGATCGCCAGGGCCAGACTGGATGCGACGCTGCTGCAACAGGCAGCGGTTCTGGGCGTTACGGTGTACCAGCCGTGCCGGGCGCGCCAGGTGCTCTCGCGAGATGATCGCGTGATCGGAGTGGAAACCGACGCCGGCCTCCTGTTTGCTCCTTACCTGATCGATGGCACTGGTGGGGCGGGCTGGTTGGGTCGACAACGACGGATCGCAGTCAGAAGCTGCTCGCCGCCGTTGATCGCCTGTTTCGGATATCACGAGGGCAGCCTGCACCCCGATGAAAAGGCACCTCGATTGTCGGCCGATCCTGATGGCTGGACCTGGCTCGCCCAGGTTGAGGAGCAGCGGCTGCACTGGACGCGCCTGACATTCGAAAAGCGGAAATGCTCTTCAGCGACGATTCCCGAACGGCTGCAAACATTGCCACAATCGGCTCCGATCCGCGGCGCCGACGTCACTTGGCGCCTCAGCACGGCGTCCGCCGGGCCGGGTTATTTCATGGTGGGCGACGCCGCCAGCCTGCTCGACCCAGCCTCGTCACATGGCGTACTCAAAGCGTTGATGACTGGCATGCAGGCGGCACAAACCGTGTCCGACTGTCTCCGGCAACCGGCATGGGAAGATGCCGCGTGCCAGCAATACAGCCAATGGGTGAACGTGTGGTTCGAGCGAGACTCGGCACAACTGCGCAACTTCTACAGCCTGCATCCCTGTCCACCCGAATGGCTGTTACCCGAGAGCTGAGCCGACTACACCACGCCCAACACACCGTCCGCATGCATCTGCCGCAACAACGCCAATCCACTGTCCATGAATGATGCTGTTCCCGGCAAACCAGCCTCTTTCGCCAGCCCTTCCAGTTGCTCGCGACCACTCAGTGACGGGAACTCGCCGATGCGCTGCAACAAGCGCCACGCAAGCGGGCTCAGCTCGGAGAACTTCACACTCCAGTCCACCACACGCCGTACCAGCAACAAGGTCGGCTGGGCCGGTGGCATGGCGGGTTGATGGTCCGGCCCGAGCATTTGCACCGGCCACGCATACGCCAGTGGCCAGGCCAGCGCCGAAACCTGCAGTGGCCGCTCCAGCAGCAACCCGGGATCACTTGCCGGCAGCGGTTCGGCGTCGGATTGCTGTAACACCATCTCCACCCACTCGTAATGCGCCAGCTCCACCAGAAACGCCGGCCACTCGCCCGCACTCAGCACAGTGGGTTCCGAGGCGAGGTAACCGACAAACTCCTCGGCGATCTCGCCGAATTTCGGCGTCTGCGCCCGGTAGTCCCGCAAAAAGCCGCGAATCAGTGCGCGCCATCGCTGATCGCCGATGATCCGGATCAGCACCGGAAACGTTCCGCTCAGCAGTTGCGAGACGTTATTGAACACCAGATCGCGATAGACATTGACCCGCGCCGCGTTCATGTCGGCGGGGGCCTTCTCGCGCTCGGGATCGCGCAGGTAGCGCGTCAGGGCCCGTTGTTGCTGCTCAAGGTTATCCACGCTGGTCTCCTTGATTCTGCAAGCGGCGAATGGTCTGCAACTCGGCCACCAGTTCGGAGAAGGCCGGGAAGTTGAAGTCGCGTTCGAGCAAGGTCGGCTGCGCACCAAACCGTGCATAGGCGTCTGCCAGCAACGACCAGACCACAGGTTTCACCGAGGCGCCGTGGGTATCGATCTTCAGCGTGTCGGACTCGTCGAAATGCCCGGCCACATGCATCCCGACCACCCGGCCCGGCTCGATCCCGATCAGAAACGTCTGTGGGTCGAAACCGTGGTTGATCGAGTTGACGTAGACGTTGTTGACGTCCAGCAGCAGGTCGCAATCGGCTTCGCGCAGCACAGCGTTGGTGAAGCTCACCTCGTCCATGTCCTGCCGCGGCGCGGCGTAATAGGAAACGTTTTCCACTGCCAGACGCCGGCCGAGGATGTCCTGGGCCTGACGAATCCGCGCAGCTACGTGGTGCACGGCCTCTTCGGTGAACGGCAATGGCAGCAGATCGTAGAGATGACCGTCGTCGCTGCAATAGCTCAGGTGTTCGCTGTAGAGCGGCACGTTGTAATGATCGAGAAACACCCGGACTTCCCGAAGGAAGTCGACGTCCAGCGGCGTCGTTCCGCCGAGCGACAACGACAGGCCGTGACAGGACAAGGGATAACGCTCGGCCAGTTCACGCAACGCGGCACCGTGGGCGCCGCCGACGCCGATCCAGTTTTCCGGGGCGACTTCGAGAAAGTCGAAATCACCGGTGCGAGCGGCTTGGAGGTCCTTCATCAAGCCGCGACGCAGGCCGAGCCCGACGCTGGCCTGTAAGGTGGGGTGGGGAGTCTGCATGGGCAAGATCTCTGCTGAGGAGCCGCCGGGCGTGGCGACTGAGAGACTCAGTTAAACCGGCGGTTGTATCGCGGCTGTGTGGGCAATGCGCGGGAAGTTGCAGGTTTTGTATCGGCGGTGGGTCTGTACACAATGGGATACAGACCCACTGCCTTCTTCGTGAGCGGCATGCCTACTACCAAACAGGCGACGCTCGAAGCTCGCCCCGATTCCTGACAGTCCGAAGAGTTCAGAGCTTCCGGATGACACCTACAGATGCCGACGAAATGCCCTACATTCGCACAAGAATCAGCTGATTGAATTATCATTTTTGACAGATTTATGAGGCAAAAAAAACCCGCACCAGCCGAAACTGACACGGGTCTTCCCCCACATCAACGACCCTTACTTCAGATCGTCAAAGTGGTCTCGCAGGAACTCGTAAAAGCGAAACGCTTTCAACAATCTCCATACGAGGCTCAACGTACGCAAAAAAAGCTTCATACGTTTTGGCCTCCAAGGTTGGGGGCCAAACCTCCAGCGCACTTACCGGATCGCGCGTGCCTTTGGAAGAACACGCCAGTACTTCCGGTGAGGCGGCCGGTTGAAATCCCTCCGAAACATCATTCCGGCACGGATGCAAAACCGTGTCAGAGGGCGTGAAACCGTTAGGCCACCAGCCAAACCCTACCGCTGCACCAGGGTGTGAGCGCGCGCATGTTAACCTAGAATCGCAGGTGGTAAGTCTCGGCCAAGTGATTCTCAAACGAAAGAAGCGCGTCTTTTGTAAACTGTTATTTCTGTCAGTATCTTTCTCCGACATCAAGTACTGAAATCACTGCCCAGTGATCTCTGATACACCTACTCATGGTGGGTAAAAATTACGTTGCAAGGATAGGAAAAGCTCAATAACATGACCTCCACGCCAGTGCTTCCGGTGAGACGCACTAAGCCTCAGCCGCAACCTGAGGCTTGCTAGAAAACCGCCCCGCAAGGCGGTTTTTTTTTCGCCTGCCGTTTGCTCCTGGCGGACATGGGCCGGCGCTCTGTCTTGGCCTCAAAAAGCGAAATCGCCCTGAGTCGCATCGTTTCGAACAGGACAGGAAGCGTCGGCGGAAAATTCGGGAGCCCACGCCAGGCTGGTCTCTGTATCCACGCACCGTCGCGATACACAACGATTCACAGCCTCGAAATGCACGCAGCCCACTCCCACCGGCACCAACACCGACTAGACTCAATCAGTACCCAGTCGAGGGGGACGCAGGACAGCAGTTTCGCCCTGCCCGTTTCCACGACCACCGCCCGGTGGTGAATGCCTCGACCCCCATCACCACCGGACTGTGATCCTTGACAGGAGCACATGACATGGACGAGGCCAGACTCAACGAGTTCATGGGCAAACTGGTCAACGACATGGGCGGCGCGGCGATGCTGGCCAATGTCATCGTCGGCGAAGAACTTGGCTTGTATAAAGCCATGGCCGACAGCCAGCCGGTCTCCCCGGAAACCCTCGCCGAAAAAACCGCCTGCAACACCCGACTGGTCCGCGAATGGCTCAGCGCCCACGCGGCGTCCGGCTACATGGAGCACCTGGACGGCAAATTCCGCCTGCCGGAAGAACAGGCGATGGCCCTGGCCAAGGAAGATTCGCCGGTTTACGTGGCTGGCGGCCTCGGCGTGGTGGCGTCGTTTTTCCACGACAAGGACAAACTGGTCAAAGCCATGCGCGGCAATGGCGCCCTGCCCTGGGGCGATCACCATCCGTGCATGTTCACCGGCACTGAACGGTTCTTCCGCCCCGGCTACAAAGGGCATTTGATCGCCGAATGGCTGCCGGCGCTGGACGGCGTGGTGGCCAAACTCGAAGAAGGAGCCAAGGTGGCTGATGTCGGCTGCGGTCACGGCGCCTCCACGGTGATCATGGCCCAGGCGTATCCCAACTCGCGTTTCGTCGGTTTCGACTATCACGCGCCCTCGGTGAGCGTCGCCACTCAGCGGGCCGAAGAAGGCGGAGTGAGCAGCCGGGCGAGGTTCTTCCAGGGCACGGCGAAAAGCTTTCCCGGCGATGACTACGACCTGATCTGCTACTTCGACTGCCTGCACGACATGGGCGACCCGGTGGGCGCGGCGCGGCATGCCTACGACTGCCTGAAGGACGATGGAACCGTGTTACTGGTTGAACCCTTTGCCAACGACACACTGGACGACAACATCAATCCGGTCGGCCGCTTGTTCTATGCCGCCTCGACGTTCATCTGCACGCCGAACTCGCTGTCTCAGGAAGTGGGCCTGGGGCTCGGTGCGCAAGCCGGCGAGATGCGCTTGCGCAAAGTGTTCAGCGAAGCCGGGTTCAAGCATTTCCGGCGGGCGACGCAGACGCCGTTCAACCTGATTCTGGAGGCCCGCAAGTAAACGTCGGCACCGGGCGCCTCCATAAGAGGCGCCCGGCAGTGCTAACCTGCAAGGCACTCACAGCCTGCGGAGCGCTGACCATGCTCGACCGCCCCTTCCACGAACATCTCGATTACCTGCAACAGGCCATGGCCGACGGCGATTTCGTAGTGCTGACCGGCGCGGGCATCAGCACACCGTCGGGCATCCCGGACTACCGCGACACCAACGGCGTGCGCCGCGGCCGGCAGCCGATGATGTATCAGGAGTTTCTGTCGGCGCCGGAGTCACGCCGTCGCTACTGGGCCCGGGCGATGCTCGGCTGGCCGCGTGTGCGCCAGGCGCAACCGAACGCGGCCCACGAAGCACTGGCCAGCCTGCAAAGCCATGGCCGGATCGGCGGATTGATCACCCAGAATGTCGATACCTTGCACGATCAGGCCGGCAGCCACGATGTCATCGAACTGCACGGCAGCCTGCATCGGGTGCTGTGCCTGGATTGCGGTCAGCGCAGCAAGCGGGATTCGATTCAGCAACTGATGGAAACGCAAAACCCGTATCTGGCGGGTGTCGACGCCGTGCAGGCGCCGGACGGCGATACCCTGCTTGATCCGGCCTTCGAGGCGCGTTTCCAGGTGCCGCATTGTCCTCACTGTGAGGGCGAGCGGATGAAGCCGGACGTGGTGTTTTTTGGCGAGAACGTGGCGCAGCCGACGGCGGCTCGGGCCATGGCGGCAGCGGAAAATGCCGCCGGAATGCTGGTGGTCGGCTCGTCGTTGATGGCGTATTCGGCGTTTCGCCTTTGCCGGGTGATTGCGGATCGGGGCAAGCCGCTGATTGCGATCAATCTGGGGAAGACGCGGGCGGATGAGTTGCTGGATTTGAAGATTGAGGCGTCTTGTGAGGCGTTGTTGCCGCTGTTGGCTCAGGCGATGAATGGTTGATGCTGTGAGAGTGATGTCCGAGTGGCGATCACCCCTCACCCTAGCCCTCTCCCAAGGGAGAGGGAACTGACCGAGTTGTACTTTCGAGGGACATCGACCTGAATCACCGAGTCGAACTCAAGAGTTAAAAAGCTTGAATCCATAATCGACTCGGTGCTTCAGGTCGATGTATTTAGAAATACGACTCGGTCGGCTCCCTCTCCCTCCGGGAGAGGGCTGGGGTGAGGGAATGGATTTCAGAGACAGCCCAAATCCTCAGCCTTGAGAATGTCAAAAAGCACCTGCGCCGCCGCCGACAATTCATTCCCGGAATCAGTCAACACGCCAATCGCCCGCTCCACCACCGGCTCATGCAATGTCAGACACCGCGCCCCCAACTCCCTCATCTGCTCCGCACACAACGCCGGCACCGCACTGACGCCCAGCCCGCTGGCAACCATGCGCCCGACCGTCGCCAGTTGATGGCTTTCAAACTCCACCGGCAGTTTCATGCCCCGGGCCTGCAAATGTTCCTCCAGCATCACCCGCACCGTGGACGGTCGTTGCAGGGTGATGAACGGTTCCTGCAGCAAGGTCTGCCAGTCGATGTCGGTGCGCTGGGCCAGCGGCGAATCCTGCGGCACCACCGCAACGAAGCGATCCTTATAAAGAGGGGTGAAGGTCAGCGAGGTGCTCTGCATCGGCTCGAACGCCACGCCGAGTTCGACCTGACGATCGCGGACCATCTCCAGCACCTGTTCGTTGATCACGTCGTTGACCGTCACGTTGACGTTCGGATAGCGCGCGCGGAAGGTTTTGAGGATCGGCGGCAGCAGGTTGCCGGCAAACGATGGCATCGCCGCCAGCGTCACTCGCCCCCGTTGCAAGCTGAAGCGCTGGCGCATTTCGTCTTCGGCGTTGTCCCAGTCGGCGATCAGGCGCCGGGCCAGCGGCAGCAGCGATTCACCTTCCGGCGTCAGCGCAACGTTGCGCGTATTGCGGCTGAACAGGCGTCCGCCCAGCCCCTCCTCCAGCGCCTTGATGGTCAGGCTCAGCGCCGATTGCGACAGGTGCAGACGCTCGCAGGCCACGGCGAAGCTCAGGCTCTGGGCCACGGCGAGAAAGGCGCGGATCTGCTTGATGGTCATGGTCGTATGGCTCCAACGGCTAAGCTGAACATCCACCCGCCAACGACGGCGAGCATTTCTTGATCCTGCCCACGCTCCTGCGTGGGAACAGAGAACCAAGCCAACTGTTGAGCTTTATCAATCAATCAACCTTAAAAATCAACTTAACAAATATATCCACCAGCGAGACACTCCAACCATTCGGCTAGCCAGCCGCCCGACAAACAATAAAAGAGGTGCATATGGCAGGTTTCGACAAGCGCGTGTATTCCTACGAGGAAGCCATGGCAGGCCTTGAAGACGGCATGACCGTGATCGCCGGCGGCTTCGGCCTGTGTGGCATTCCGGAAAACCTGATCGCCGAGATCAAGCGCAAAGGCACCCGCGACCTCACCGTCGTCTCCAACAACTGCGGCGTTGATGGCTTCGGCCTCGGCGTGCTGCTGACCGACCGCCAGATCAGCAAAGTGGTCGCCTCCTACGTCGGCGAAAACAAACTGTTCGAAGAGCAACTGCTCAAAGGCGACATCGAAGTCGTCCTGACCCCGCAAGGCACCCTCGCCGAAAAAATGCGCGCAGGCGGCGCCGGCATCCCGGCGTTCTTCACCGCTACTGGCGTCGGCACCCCGGTTGCCGAAGGCAAGGAAGTGCGTGAATTCCACGGTCGCAAGTACCTGATGGAAGAGTCCATCACCGGTGACTTCGCTATCGTCAAAGGCTGGAAAGCCGACCACTTCGGCAACGTCATCTACCGCCACACCGCCCAGAACTTCAACCCGCTGGCCGCCACCGCCGGCAAGATCACCGTGGTCGAAGTCGAGGAAATCGTCGAACCCGGCGAACTGGATCCGGCACACATCCACACGCCCGGCATCTACGTCGACCGGGTCATTTGCGGCACGTTCGAAAAACGCATCGAACAACGCACCATCCGCAAATAATCCAGGCTGACGGAGAACAAGAACATGGCACTTACCCGCGAACAAATGGCTCAACGCGTCGCCCGCGAAATGCAGGACGGCTACTACGTGAACCTCGGCATCGGCATTCCGACCCTGGTTGCCAACTACATCCCCGAAGGCATGGAAGTCATGCTGCAATCGGAAAACGGCCTGCTCGGCATGGGCCCTTTCCCGACTGAAGACACCATCGATGCCGACATGATCAACGCCGGCAAACAGACCGTGACTGCGCGTATCGGCGCATCGATCTTCAGCTCCGCCGAATCCTTCGCAATGATCCGCGGTGGCCACGTCGACCTGACCGTGCTCGGCGCGTTCGAAGTGGACGTACAAGGCAACATCGCCTCGTGGATGATCCCCGGCAAACTGGTCAAGGGCATGGGCGGCGCGATGGACCTGGTGGCCGGCGCCGACAACATCATCGTGATCATGACCCACGCGTCCAAGGACGGTGAGTCCAAGTTGCTGAGCCAATGCAGCCTGCCGCTGACCGGTGCCGGTTGCATCAAGCGCGTCCTGACCGACCTCGCCTACCTGGAAATCGAAAATGGCGCTTTTGTCCTCAAGGAACGCGCACCTGGCGTCAGCGTCGAGGAAATCGTCGCCAAAACCGCTGGTAAACTGATCGTCCCGGATCACGTACCGGAAATGCAGTTCGCTGCCGAGTGAGGAATTCGAAAATGCAAGACGTCGTCATTGTTGCCGCCACGCGTACCGCGATCGGCAGTTTCCAGGGATCGCTGGCCACCGTCTCCGCCGTGGACCTGGGCGCAGCGGTCATCCGCCAGTTGCTTGAGCAGACCGGTCTGGACGGTGCTCAGGTCGATGAAGTGATCATGGGCCAGGTGCTGACCGCCGGCGCCGGCCAGAACCCGGCGCGCCAGTCGGCAATCAAGGCCGGCCTGCCCCACGCCGTGCCGGCCATGACCCTGAACAAGGTCTGCGGCTCGGGCCTCAAGGCCCTGCACCTCGGTGCACAGGCGATCCGTTGCGGCGACGCGGACGTGATCATCGCCGGCGGCCAGGAAAACATGAGCCTGGCCAACTACGTGATGCCGGGCGCGCGCACCGGTCTGCGCATGGGTCACGCGCAAATCGTCGACACCATGATCAGCGATGGCCTGTGGGATGCGTTCAACGACTACCACATGGGCATCACCGCCGAGAACCTGGTCGAGAAATACGAGATCAGCCGTGAGCAGCAGGACGCCTTCGCTGCCGCGTCGCAACAGAAAGCCGCCGCTGCCATTGAGGCCGGTCGTTTTGTCGATGAAA
Organism: Pseudomonas sp. SDO52101_S400; assembly: GCF_054071635.1. Classification (NCBI taxonomy): domain Bacteria; kingdom Pseudomonadati; phylum Pseudomonadota; class Gammaproteobacteria; order Pseudomonadales; family Pseudomonadaceae; genus Pseudomonas; species Pseudomonas sp. SDO52101_S400. The sequence goes on from NZ_JBSVWF010000015.1 coordinate 79,855, forward strand.
TCACCCCGATCCTGATCCCGCAGCGCAAAGGCGATCCGGTAGCGTTCAAGGTCGACGAGCAGCCTCGCGGCGACACCACCGCCGAATCCTTGGCCAAACTGCGTCCGGCCTTCAAGAAGGACGGCAGCGTCACCGCCGGCAACGCTTCGTCGCTGAACGACGGCGCCGCTGCCGTCATCCTGATGAGCGCCGAAAAAGCCAAGGCCCTGGGCCTGCCGGTGCTGGCGAAAATCGCTGCGTATGCCAACGCGGGCGTCGACCCGGCGATCATGGGCATCGGCCCGGTGTCGGCCACCCGCCGCTGCCTGGACAAGGCCGGCTGGAACATCGGCCAGCTGGATCTGATCGAAGCCAACGAAGCCTTCGCCGCGCAATCGCTGGCGGTGGCCAAGGATCTGCAATGGGATCTGGACAAGGTCAACGTCAACGGCGGCGCCATCGCTCTCGGTCACCCGATCGGTGCATCGGGCTGCCGTGTGCTGGTGACCCTGCTGCACGAAATGATCAAGCGCGATGCGAAAAAGGGCCTGGCGACCCTGTGCATCGGCGGCGGTCAGGGCGTGGCCCTGGCGCTGGAACGCGCGTAAGCGCGTAAGCGCGTAAGCGCGTAAGCGCAAAACAGGCACAACAGCGGGCGGCGGATCCACGACATCCACCACCCGTTGGCAACAAACCCGGTGCGACTCACGTCGCACCGGGTATTTTTTTGCCTGAGCGTCAGGCGAACTTCACCAGATTCAGCACCGGCAACGGCCCGCCCGGGAACTGCACCAGCCGCGCACCCACGCTCAACTCGCCCAGATCGATACCGAAGAAGCCGAGCTGATCGATCAGCGCGCCCACTTCAGCCTTGGCCTGCGCATCATCCCCCGACAGAAACAGCACACGCTTGCCACCCTCCGACGCCGGGTCCGCTTCCAGCAAACGCGCCAGCAAATGGTTGAACGCCTTGACCACCCGCGCGCCCGGCACCCATTCAGCGAAGACTTCGCTGGACGGGCGACCCTGCAAATCCACAGGTTTGAACGACGGCGCTTCAATCGAGTTGTTGGCATCGATGACGATCCGCCCGCCAAAGTCCGGCAACCCGGCCAGCGCCGTCGGCAGTTTCGACCAGTTCACCGCGACCAGTACGATGTCCTGGGCGGCGGCTTCTTCACGGGTGACGGCGCGGGCGGTCGGGCCGAGTTCTGCGACCAGATCAGCCAAGGTCTCCGGCCCGCGACTGTTGGCGATGACCAACGGGATGCCCTGCCGCGACAAGGCTTTGGCAAACGCTGAACCGATGGCGCCAGCGCCGATGATTCCGATAGTGCTCATGGTGTTCTCCAGAAAGTTTGGTAAGACTCGAAACCAATCTTGCGCTTGCCATTCCCACTTGATTAGCCGGTAATGCCTTGAATGATCTTCAAGCATTGCTATCAGGTCGCAACCATGGAAACACTCGCCAATCTTGAATCCTTCGTCCGCAGCGCCGAAACGGGGAGCTTCTCCGCCGCCGCTCGGTTGCTGGCGCTGACCCCGGCGGCGGTCAGTCGCAACGTGGCAATTCTTGAACGCAATCTCGGCGTGCGGCTGTTTCAGCGTTCGACCCGCAAGCTGTCGCTGACCGAGGCCGGTGAAGGTTTTCTCGCGAGTATCAGCGGCAACCTTGACGCCTTGCAGGCCGCGATTGCGACCGTGGCGACCGAGCGCGGCGAGCCGGCAGGCGTGCTCAAGATCAGCCTGCCACCGACATTCGGTATCGACCACGTGCTGCCGCTGCTGCCGGAATTTCTGGCGCGCTATCCGTTGATTCGCCCGGAATGGCACTTCGAGAATCGTCAGGTGGATCTGATCGCCGAGGGCTACGACGTGGCAATTGGCGGCGGCTTCGAGCTGACGCCCGGCGTGGTTTCCCGGCGACTGGCGTCCGCTGAAATAGTGGCAGTGGCCTCACCGGCCTATCTGGCCGGGCGCGCCCTGCCCCGGCATCCGACAGACCTCGCCGACCACCAGGGCATTGTCATGCGCGGCCTGCGCACCGGGCGCATCCGCCAATGGCAGATGCACAACGGCGCCGGCGAACAGGCCAGCGCCCTGCTCAATTCGAACATCGTACTGAATGACCCTATGGCCATGCGCAAGGCAGCATTGCTCGGCCTGGGCGTGACAATGCTGGTGTTGCCCGATGTCAGCGTGCAGATCGAGCGCGGTGAACTGGTGCGGCTGTTACCCGACTGGCAGTGCGATGCCGGAGCGATCTCGCTGTACTACCCGAGCCGCACCTTGATGCCGGCCAAGACCCGGGTGTTCATTGATTTTGTGGTTGACGCCTTCGGTCGCTAGGCGGCCATCTGCAGAATCAACCAGGCGTTCGCCCCGCTAATCACCACAAACAGTCCCCACGCCAGAATCCGGGTGGGCCAGCGATTCACAAACGGCCCCATCAGTTGTTTGTCGTTGGTCATGCGGATCAGCGGGTACAGCGCAAACGGCAATTGCAGGCTCAACACCACCTGGCTCAGTACCAGCAGCTTGCCCACAGCGCCGTCGCCCATCAGCCACACGCCGATGAACGCCGGGATCAGCGCCAGCCCACGGGTAATGAGGCGCCGCTGCCAGCAGGGAATCCGCAGGTTCAGATAGCCTTCCATGATCACTTGCCCGGCGATGGTGCCGGTGAAGGTCGAACTCTGCCCCGACGCCAGCAACGCCACGCCGAACAGCACACTGGCCAGCGCGCCGCCCACCAGCGGATCAAGCAAGTGATAGGCGTCCTGAATGTCCACCACGTCGGAATGTCCGGTTTGATGGAACGCTGCCGCCGCGAGAATCAGAATCGCCGCGTTGACCAGCAACGCCAGCGCCAGCGAGCCAATGGTATCGATGCGCGCCAGGTTAACAGCGTCCTGTTTGCTCGCCAGGTCCTGGCCGATCAGCCGCGTCTGTACGATCGAGGTATGCAGGTACAGGTTGTGCGGCATCACTGTGGCGCCGAGGATACCGATGGCCAGATACAGCGGAGCCGCATCGCTGATCGCCGACAGTGACGGTTTGAAACCCTGGGCGACGTCCGGCCAGTACGGTTTGATCAGCAGCAGTTCGACAAAAAAGCACACGCCGATGGTGCCCACGAGCACCAGCATGATCGCTTCCAGCCGCCGGAAGCCACGGTTCTGCAAGGCCAGCACCAGTAACGTATCGAATGCGGTCAGGGCGATGCCGAACGTCAGCGAACAACCCAGCAACAGGTGAAACGCCAGCGCGCAGCCCAGCACTTCCGCAAGGTCGGTGGCTATGATCGAGATTTCCGCCAGCATCCATTGCAGCCGCGCCGTCGGAGTGCTGTAGCGTTCACGGGACAACTGCGCCAGATCGCGCCCGGTGGCGATGCCCAGCCGCGAACACAGGCATTGCACGACCATGCCCGCCAGACTCGCCAGCAACACCACGAACAACAGGCTGTAGCCGAAGCGTGAACCCGCCTCGATCGCCGTGGCCCAGTTGCCCGGATCCATGTAGCCGATCGACACCAGCAATCCGGGGCCGGCAAAACGCAGCACGCGTTTGAAGAACGAGGCATTCGGATCCACCGGGACACTGCCGGCCACTTCCGGCGGGCAGAACGGCGCGGTGGCGATTTTGGGCAAGCTGAATTTCACGCACACATCCAGAAACAAGTCGAAAGGCGCAGCTTAGACGTTTCAGTCGACGCGCCCAAGCGCCGAAGTGCTGCGCTCAGGGTTTGGCGGTGCCGAGCAGTTGCTGACGCAACTCGGGGCTGCGGGTGCGAGGATCGAGCCAGATATCGAAAAACGCCCGGGCGAACAACGGGTCATCGATCTCGTGCTGCAACTGCTGGCCGACAAAAAACCGTGCACCCTGCCCCGGCAGATACACCCCGGTGATCCGCGTGCCGGCCTGGACGTCGACGAACGATTGCTGCATCTGGGCTTGCCACACGGCCAGTTGCGCCGGGCTGATGGAGGACCCGGCCAGACGCTTGATCTCATCGACACTGGCCTTCACCAGATCATCGCGAGACACATTGCGCCGGTAGATCAATTCCAGGGCGAAGGGCTGACCTTCGGCCAATGGCCGCGCAGCACTCCACAACCGAGCGTTGTAGACGTCGAATCCGAACACACTGAATTCGCCGGTACCGATGATTTGCGCACCGGGCACCGCGTCCTGCCAACTGGCCCAGGTCGGCGTCAGCAACAGCGCCCACAAGCCGATTCCGCAACATCCACGCAACACCTTCGGTGTTCTGCTCATCGCGGCATCGACTCCGGTAAACCCTGATAGTCAGAGCATAGTCGGCTATCACGCCCGACACTTTGTATACATGTTTTGCGCACATGTGCAGCAATCCATTAGCGACAATGCTAACGTGGCCGTCACTGACCTGATGGAGACACCTGCGTGCTGATCCTCAAACTGCTGCTGATTCCCGGTTTCCTGCTGCTGATCTCCCTGGCTGGCAAGCGTTGGGGGCCCAGTGTAGCCGGGTGGCTGTCGGGGTTGCCGGTGGTGGTCGGGCCGATTCTGTTTTTCCTCGCCATCGAGCAAGGGCCGGCGTTTGCCGCGCAATCGGCCGTTGCGGCGCTGTCAGCCATGTTTGCGATGATCGCGTTCTGCGTCACCTACGCGCAGGTTGCGCAGCGGGCGAACTGGCCGTTGGCGCTGGTTGTTTCTTTATCGGTGTGGGCCGCGCTGGCGCTGATCCTGTCGCTGATTCCTGCGTCGCTGCCGTTCTCGGTGGCCGCCGCCGCAACCGCCCTCCTCGCCGCGCCGTACCTGTTTCCCAAGGTTCAACCGGTGGTCGGCGGCCCGGCGCCGAAGTCGGACAGACTGATCTGGCGGATGATTGCCGGGGCGGCATTGACGCTGGTGGTGACGATGCTGGCCAGCACCGTCGGCGAGCGCTGGAGCGGATTGCTCGCGGTGTTCCCGGTGTTGGGCAGCGTGATGGCGGTGTTCTCCCAGCAGACGCGCGGCCCGGCCTTCACCGCCGCGTTGCTGCGGGCGACGGCCACGGGGATGTATTCATTTTCGGCGTTTTGTCTGGTGCTGGCGCTGACGGTCCCGAGTCTGGGCTTCGGCGGCTTTGTCGTGGCAGTGGCCGTTTCGGTGGCGATGCTGGGTGTCACCCGGCAATTGCTGGCCAAACCGGCGCCTGCGCCGTCGACGAACTGAACCCGCCCGGACAAACCGCTCTGGAGTGCCGGGCATGCTCCGTGGGATGATCGCCGCCCAAGCGCGACCATCCCTCGGAGATTCGAATGTCATTGCTTAGCAAGAAAGCCGTCGTCCTGTTGCTGGCGGCGGTGGCCGGTTTCGGCGCCATCAATGCTCAGGCGGCCAAGGCCAAGGACAAAGCCCCCACCGAGAAAGTCTCGATGCTCGAAGGCAAACTCAGATTTGTCCTGCCCAAAGGTTTCGTCGGTGACCCGCTGCCGGCCGGCCCGACCGGTGCCAAAGGCACGATGTTCACCAACGACGCCACCAAGACGGTGGTCATCACCGCCGAAAACCAGATTCCCGAAGGCAACAACGTCAAGGACAACGACAGTGCGTTCCTCGACGGCACCGTGTCCGATTTCATCGAAGCCCAGCGCAAGGCGCTGCCGGACTTCAACAAACTCAGCGAAAAGAGCCTGACCCAGAAAGGCAATGGCCTGGGCCTGCGTCAGGTCGACAGCACCGCTACCCAGGGTGGCGGCCAGACTCTCAACACCACGCTGATCGCAGGTTCCGGCACGCACATGGCGCTGGTCCAGGTGATTTCCCGGGCCAGCGACAAGAGCGGTCACGATGCGCTGGTGAAAACCATCCTCAGCGAAAAATGATCCTCAAGGGTTAAGTCGCTGCAACCAGTCGTTCAGATCCCGAAGCTCGGCCGCGCTGATGCTGTGGCCGACGCCGGGATAGGCATGGAACGCCGGTTTGTAGTCCAGCTTCTCCAGCAGTTCCTTGGCCGCTGTCGCGCCACTGTAGGGGACTCGGTCATCCGCCGTGCCATGGCCGATGAAGATCGCCAGTGGCGGATGCTGTTGCTCTGACTTCAGCTCGCTTTTCAGCACCGGCAACACCCGCCCGCTCAACGCGGCGATACCACCGACAGCCGCCGGCTGCCGCAGTCCCACTTCGTAGGTCATCATCGCGCCCTGGCTGAAACCGATCAGGTACACCTTGTCCGGTTGGGCGTGGTATTTCTGCGCCGCCGCGACGATAAAGGCTCGCAACTTCTGGCTGGCGACCTTCAGATCATCGGTCTCGCCGTTGTAGGCACCTTCGCCCTTCTTGCGAAACCACTGGAAACGCCCTTCCCCCAACGCCATCGGCGCCTGCACCGACAGGTAGTTGTACTGCGGGGGCAGCTGAAATTTCATGCCGATCAGATCGGCTTCGTTACTGCCGTAGCCGTGCAGGAACACCACCAACGGACGCTGTTCGGCGTCCGGGTGAACCTGGGCAAGGTAGTTGAGCGGCAGATCGGTTTGCAGCGAGGTTTGAGCATGGACGGCGCTGGACGCCAGGAGGGTCAACAGAGCAAACACCTTCAACATAAGCCTTCCTTCACACAGTGCAGGGTTCGGGGCAGAGCCTAACACTGTGATCCGGAAGATGGGGTCATCAGTCGTTGATCAGCTTGCCCGCCCGAATCGGCTCGCGCCCCGCCACTTTCGCCTGCCAGGTGCCCGGCTGGGTGTAGCGTCCACGGTCGATGGCAAACAGTACGCCACTGGTGCCGGCGCGCACGGTGGTCACGCGATCCTTGAGCGGATCGACCACTTCGAACAGCGCATCGCCGCGCTCGACCCATTCCCCGGCATTGCGCAGGAAGCTCACTACGCCATGGTGCGGGGCGAACAGGTATTCGGTGCCTTCGAACGGCATGCCTTCACAGCATTCGTCCGGTGCCTTCGGCCATTCGCCGCTGATGAAGCCCTGCTCGGCCAGGAAGCCCAGAATTGCCTCGCAATTGGCCTGGGCCTGGTCGACCCGGGTGTCGCCCATGCTGCCCAGTTCCAGGGTGGTGGCGAGGTTGGCCGGCGGGATCGCCGCCGCCGGGAACATCCGCGCCAGTCGCAGCCACGGCGTGGAGCACGATTCATCGAACGAACTGCCGCCGGAGTCTTCACACAGCAACGCCACGCCAGCCTTCAGGCGTGCGGCCAGTGATTGCCACTGCGGCCAATGTTGCGGCAGCGCATAAATGTGAATCGCGGCGTCGAAATCGCAATGCAGATCCAGCGTGACATCGGCATCGCAGGCGTGGCGCAGCAACAGACGATGCAGCGCCTCCAGTTGTGAGGCCGGGGTCGGCAGCTCGTCGAGTACCTGGCCCATGGTCTGACGGATCAGCGCGATGTTGGCCTGAGCATCGCTGCCCAACTGATCGCCGATGCGCTCGGCCACCGGAGCGCTGAGTTCGACGAAGGAGCGGTTGAAGTTCTTGCCGCTCGCCAGCTCGAAGCGGCCCATGTGACTGCCTTGCAGGTGTTGATCGAGGCCGATGGGGTTGGCCACCGGCACCAGTTCGATCACACCTTGCAGCCGGCCTAGCTGTTCCAGTTCGTTAAGGCGTTGCTTGAGTTCCCACGCGGTGCGCATGCCCGGCAGCTCATCGGCGTGCAGGCTGGCCTGGATGTAGACCTTGCGCGGGCCGGCGCCATAACGGAAGACGCTGAGGGAACGTTCGCTGCCCAGGTGGCTCCAGGGCAGAACATGATCGATGCGTTGCATGGGGAACTCCGGAAATTCTGTAGTCGCTGCTAGACAGCGACTGCATTGAAAATGTGCTGACAGGATAAATCACAGGCGAAAAAAAAGTGGCCACCGCGTCAACGGGGCCACTTTTTTTACGGCGTATTAATGGCCGTACACGTCAAAGTCGAAGTACTTGTCCTGCACTTGCTTGTACTTGCCGTTGGCGCGGATTTCGTTGATGGCGGTGTTGAATTTCTCTGCCAGCTCGGTATCACCTTTACGCACTGCGATACCGGCGCCGCCGCCGAAGTATTTGGCGTCTTCGTAGGTCGGGCCGACGAATTCGAAGCCTTTGCCGGCGTCGGTTTTCAGGAAGCCGTCGCTCAGGTTGACCGAGTCGGCCAGCATCGCGTCGATACGACCGGACACCATGTCCAGGTTGGCTTCTTGCTGCGAGCCGTAACGCACCAGCTCGATGCCGGCCGGCACCAGCACTTCGGTGGCGTAGCGATCGTGGGTACTGGCACGCAGCACGCCGACTTTCTTGCCTTTGAGTTCGGTCAGCGGGTCTTTCACGCCGGAGCCTGCCTTCATCACGAAGCGCGCCGGGGTGTGGTAGTACTTGATGGTGAAATCGACGTTTTTCTTGCGATCGTCAGTGATGGTCATCGAGGACAGGATCGCGTCGATCTTCTTCACTTTCAGCGCCGGGATCAGGCCGTCGAATTCCTGCTCGACCCAGGTGCATTTGACTTTCATCTGCTCACACAGCGCATCGCCGATGTCCACGTCGAAACCGGCCAGTTTGCCGTCAGGGGTTTTCATCGAGAATGGCGGATAACCGGCTTCGATACCGATACGGATCGGTTTGGCGTCTTCGGCCACGGCGGTCAGGGACAACATCGACAGTGCCAGGGCACCGAACATAACCAGCTTTTTCATTTATTACTCCCGTGCGCGGAGGCTTTTATTGGCAGCTTTCGATTGTCAGGTTCGGCCTTGGGCTATGGAGCGCAAAGAAACCGAAGTGGCCGGCAGTCTATGGCGGCGCGCACGGGGCAAATTGTGTTTAAGCGACAAATACTTACAGAAAATCGGCGAGTGACATCACGTGGGAAAAGTGTGCGCCAGAGCGGTGCAAGGGTTGTAGGACAAAGCCGATAAAAGTTGCCGCCGACGGCGGCAACTCACTGAGTATCAGCAATCACAGGCAACCGGGTGGATCGCGGCTCGCGGTGCCGCGACACTCAATTCGAAGCCTTCATCGAGCCACCCGGTCACCCCGCCGATCATCTCCTTGACCGGGTAACCCAGCGCCGCCAGTTTCACCGCTGCCTTGTTGGCGCCGTTGCAATGAGGCCCGGCGCAATAGACCACGAACAGTGTGGAGGTCGGGTAGTTCGCCAGCGCTTCGACCGTCAGCAGACGCCCCGGAATATTGATCGCACCCGGCACATGGCCGCGCTCGAAGGCCAGCGGCCCGCGCACGTCAACCAGAACGAAATCGACCTCGCCCGCCTCATGGCTGCTGAAAACGTCGGAACAATCGGTTTCGAAGGTCAGACGGTTGCTGAAATGCATCAGGGCAATCGCCGAAGGTGCTGCGGGAATTTGGCGAACCAGGCTGGGCATGTGGTGTTGCTCCTACGTCTGTGAAGGGATGAACAGACTTTATCGAGCCGCCGCTTGCCGCTACAGTGGCGCACAAGACACTCACCGGGAAGTTTCCGCCAAATGCCTGATTCACCTGGATTGGTCGCGATTCTGGCCTACGACGGCCTCTGTACCTTCGAGTTCGGCATCGCCGTGGAAATCTTCGGCCTGGCCCGGCCGGAATTCGATTTCCCGTGGTACGAGCACTGCATCGCCGCCGTCGATCAAGGCCCGATGCGCGCCATGGGCGGGATTCAGGTGCTGGCCGATGGTGGTCTGGAATTGTTGGCGGATGCGCGCACCATCATCATTCCCGGCTGGCGCGACCGCAGTGCACCGGTGCCGGAAGCCTTGCTCGAAGCATTGCGTGACGCGCATTCACGCGGCGCTCGGTTGCTGTCGATCTGCTCCGGAGTGTTTGTGTTGGCAGCGAGCGGTCTGCTCGACGGGCATGGCGCTACCACTCATTGGCGCTACACCTCGGAGCTGGCCGAGCGCTTCCCGGCCATCGATGTCGATCCGGACGTGCTTTACGTCGATTCCGGCCAGTTGATCACCTCGGCCGGCAGCGCCGCGGGGATCGACGCTTGCCTGCATCTGGTGGCGCGGGACTTCGGCACTCAGGTGGCCAACTCGGTGGCGCGACGGCTGGTAATGTCGCCGCAGCGCACCGGCGGTCAGGCGCAATTCATCCCGACACCGGTCAGCCCGACGCCGCGCAGCGATCTGTCGCGCGTGATGCAATGGGCCCGCGAGCGCCTGCACGAACCGCTGGAAGTGCGCGATCTGGCCAGCGAAGCGGCGATGAGCGAACGCACCTTCCTGCGCAAATTTACCGAAGCCAGCGGCCAGTCACCCAAGGCCTGGCTGCAACACGAACGCCTGGCCCGGGCTCGGGAATTGCTGGAAAGCACGCCGCAGAACACTGAGCAGATCGCCCTGCGTTGCGGTTATCGTTCGGTGGAAAGCTTTCGCGTGGCGTTTCGCAGCGTGGTCGGGCTGCCACCGTCGGTGTATCGCGAGCGCTTTGGTCGTGAGGTCAAGGCTTTCGCAGAAGATAAGTGTCCATGATCCAGCCATGTTCGGCCCGCGCCGCCTTGCGCACCCGCTCGATTTCATCGGCAACGTCGCTGAGCTTGCCATTGATAAGGATTTCATCCGGCGTGCCGAGGTAGGCGCCCCAGTAAATTTCTGTCTCCTGATCCGCCACCTGCTGGTAGGAATCTTCGGCATCGAGCATCACCACCAGACTGTCGGTATCACTCACCTGCCCCGCCGCCAGGCGTCGGCCGGTGGTGATTTCAATTGAGCGGCCGATGGTGTTCAACGGTACCTTGTGCTGCGCCGCCAGTGCCTGAACGCTGGTGATGCCGGGAATCACGTCGAATTCAAATGCGCATCGCCCCGAGGCCAGAATCGCCTGCAGGATGCGAATCGTGCTGTCGTACAACGCCGGATCGCCCCACACCAGAAAGCCGCCGCACTGCCCGTCAGCCAATTCGTCATTGATGAGGCGTTCGAAGGTTTGCTGCTTGGCGCGGTTCAGATCATCGACGCTGGCGCTGTAGTCCACATCGCCGCGCTCGCGCTCCGGGCTGTGGGCTTCGGCGAAACGGTAGGTACGATCAGTGATGTAGCGCTCGCAGATTTCGCGACGCAGGTCGATCAGCTTGTCCTTGCTCTGGCCCTTGTCCATCAGGAAAAACACGTCCACCCGATTCAGCGCCTTCACCGCCTGCATCGTGATGTAGTCAGGGTTGCCGGCGCCAATGCCGATGACCAGCAATCGCTTCATGTACGGTCTCCTTCAAAGTCGATGCCCGACAAGCGTAGCCGCCAGCGCCCGAAGAAACGCAACTCGACCACCGCCAACGGTTCGACATCGATGCTGTGAAACGCCTGACCTTGCATGACCTGCATCAGCGCCGCACGAATGATGAACGGATGAGTCACGGCCAGCACATGGCCCGGCGTGGTTTGCAGGGTCGCCAGCCATGCGGCCACTCGCTCGCCAAGTTGCAGCACCGACTCACCACCATGGGGCGCCGCGCCGGGATCTTCGAGCCAGGTTTGCAGGGCTTCCGGCTCATCTCGCTGCAGGTCCTTGATCGACTCCCCCTGCCAGCGGCCCCAGTCGCAATCGCGCAGTGCGTCATCTACCTGGGCATCGTGACCGAACCATGCGGCAGTCTGGCGCGTGCGCAATTCCGGGCCGCAGAACAAACGGCGTGGTGCCTCGAATCGAGTAGCCAGAAAGTCAGACGCTACAGCGCTTTCTTCAACAGCTTCGTTCGTAGGAAAACGCGCCAATTTTTGTGAGACGGTTCTGGCGTGACAGATCAAGGTCAAACGGGTGGCTTGCACAATGAGTCACTCGGTCAGAAGGTAAAAAACACCCGGCAAAGTGCCGACAGCACGGCAATTGTGCCGCAAACCGGGCGGTTCCGGGGAAGGCCTTCAATCACCCTGTCAAAACAAAGCGGCAATGTCTGACACAACAATGGGCAATGGACTACACGACTGATCGATCCACGTGTAGCCCTTGTTACACGGGCATCCCGCCCCATTTTGGGGCCAGGAAAAATGCCTGGAAAATTCACTAGACATGTAGCGTGAGTTACATAAATACTGTTTTAACGGATTGTGAAGCGAATCCAACACCCCCATCCAGCAGGAGCCCGGATGCCCCCTCTCAGAGACCTGATTACTGATCCCGGCCTGGACCTTACGCCGTCAGAGCGCAAAGTCGTCCGGGCCTTGCTCGATCAGTACCCGCGCAACGGGCTCGGCCCGATGGCGCGTCTGGCCGAGCACGCCGGCGTCAGCGATCCGACCATCGTGCGCCTGGTCAAAAAACTCGGCTTTGGCGGTTACGCCGAATTCCAGGACGCCCTGCTCAGTGACATGGACCATCGCCTGCGCTCGCCGCGCACGCTGTTGCAACCGCGTTCGAAACTCAATCAGGACGATGCGTGGAGCCACTATCTGGCCCACAGCCACAACCTGCTGGCCGAAACCCAGGCCCTGACTCAACCCGAAGACGTGCGAATTCTGGCGCAATGGCTGCTCGACACCCGCCATCAGGTCTACTGTTTCGGCGGGCGCTTCAGCAGCCTGATGGCCACTTACCTGCTCAATCATTTGCGTCTTCTGCGCCCCGGTTGCTTTGCGCTGGAGGACAACGCGCAACTGCCGGATCGTCTGTTCGACCTGCAACGCCAGGACGTCGTGCTGGTGTTCGACTATCGCCGCTACCAGACCCAGGCCCTGCGCGTGGCCACGGCGGCCAAGAACAACAACGCCCGTGTCGTGCTGTTCACCGATATTTATGCCTCGCCGCTGCGCGAACTCGCCGACATGATCATCAGCGCTCCGGTGGAGTCGGCTTCGCCGTTCGACACCATGGTCCCGGCGCTGGCCCAGGTTGAAGCGCTCATCGCTTGCCTGACCCTGCGCAGCCCGGACCTGGCCGATCGCCTGGAAGGCATCGATGCCCTGCGCAACGACTTCGACACCCACTTGCTGGAGGATAAATAAGGATGTTCAGCCTTCCCCACCGCTCGCCGCGGGACCTGCCGTTTGTCACCGACCATACCGCGCTGTTGCTGGTGGACATGCAGCGTGCCTGGCTCGAACCGCAGTTCGACGCGCACCTCGAAGGCCCGGACGCCGCGTACTTCCTCAATCGCACACGCTCGCAAGTGGTGCCCAATCAGGTGCGCCTGCTCAACGCCTTCCGCGATGCACGGCAGAACGTGCTGCACACCCTGATCGAAAGTCTGACCGCCGACGGCCGCGACCGCTCGCTGGATCACAAACTGTCGGACATGCACCTGCCCAAGGGCAGCCCGCAGGCACAGGTCATCGGCGAGCTGACCCCGGCGGAAAACGAAATAGTGCTGCCCAAGACCTCCTCCGGGGTCTTCAACTCGACCAACATCGACTACGTGCTGAGCAATCTGGAAACCCGCCATCTGATCATCGCCGGCATCGTCACTGACCAGTGCGTGGACATGGCCGTGCGCGACGCTGCCGACCGTGGCTATCTGGTGACGCTGGTGGCGGACGCCTGTGCGACCTACACCGAAGCACGCCATGACGCCTGCCTGAACGCGATCAAGGGCTACTGCTGGATCACCGACACCGACACCGTACTCGGCCGCCTGCAGGAGATGCAGCCATGAGCGAACGCCTGTCGCCGTTGCCGATGACCACCATCGTCACCACCGACCTGATCGGCATCACCCGTGGCCGTTCGTTTCCCAGCGATGAGCTGGAACACTATCAAGCGGCCGGTTGCGGCTGGGTGCCGGCCAACAGCGCGCTGACGCCGCAGGACATCATTGCCTCGACCAATCCCTGGGGCGCCTATGGCGATCTGCGGCTGATTCCTGATCTGGCCAGCCGCGTCACGGTCGGCAACGGCCCGGACACCGCCGCCCCGGCGCTGGACTTCATTCACGGCGACATCCGCGAAACCGACGGCCGCCCGTGGGGCGCCTGCCCGCGCACGCTGCTGCGCGATGAAGTCGAGCGCTATCGCGATCAACTCGGTTTACAGGTCAACGCCGCGTTCGAACACGAATTCAACCTGCACGCAGGGTTCGCCGAACACCTGGCCTTCTCGCTCGAAGCCCAGCGCCAGGGCGCGGAGTTCGGCGGCTGGCTGCTCAGCGCGTTACGCGCCGGTGGTGTCGAGCCGGAAATGTTCCTGCCCGAATACGGTAAGCATCAATACGAAATCACCTGCCGTCCGACCCTCGGCGTGGCGGCGGCGGATCGCGCGGTGAATGTGCGCGAGATCACCCGCGAAATCGCCCGGCAGATGGGCCTGGACTTGAGCTTCGCGCCGAAGACCGCTGCTGAAGCGGTGTGCAACGGCGTTCACCTGCACGTCAGCCTGCTCGATCTGGCCGGTCAGCCGATGCTGTACGACGCCGGCACCAGCAATGGCTTGTCGACCCTTGGCCAGCACTGGGCGGCAGGCGTGCTGCATTACTTGCCGGCGCTGTGTGCGTTCACCGCACCGACCCCGGTGTCTTACGAGCGTTTGCAGCCGCACCACTGGAGCGCGTCCTACGCGTGCCTCGGTCAACAGAATCGCGAAGCGGCGCTGCGGATCTGCCCGACCGTGAGCCTGGGCAGCAAATCCGTGGCGAAGCAGTACAACCTGGAATTCCGCGCCATGGACGCCACTGCCTCGCCGCACCTGGCGATGGCCGCGCTGCTGATCGCCGGACGCCTGGGCATCGAGCAGCGTCTGGCGCTGAACGCGATCACCGATGAAATCCCCGATTCACTCAACGACGAACAACGCGAGGCCCGGGGCATTGTTGCCCTGCCCGCCTCATTGGCTCAGGCACTGGAATGCCTGCGTCGCAGCGAAGCGCTGATGGCAGCGCTGCCTGCACCGTTACTCGACACTTATTTCGCCCTTAAAACCGAGGAACTGGCGCTGACGGAACAGCTCTCGCCCGCTGACCTGTGTGAGCACTATGCACGCCTGTACTGAATCCGCCGAGCTTGGGTTGTACACCCGACCGGTCTACAACCTGATCCGTGAAGATTCGACGCATCCACTGATCCTGGTGTGCGAGCACGCCAGCCGCTACATCCCCGACGCCCTGAACAATCTGGGCCTGGATGACACGGCGGCGCGTGAACACATCGCCTGGGACATCGGTGCGCTGGAGCTGGCCGAGCAACTGTCGGAAAAGATCGGCGCCACGCTGCTGAGCGCCAATTATTCGCGACTGTTGATCGACCTCAACCGGCCCCGGCATGCCCCGGACAGCATTCCGGCGCAGAGCGAGATCTACCAGGTGCCGGGCAATCGCGAGCTCGACGAAGCCACCCGCGAATACCGTCGCCAGTGCCTGTTCAAGCCGTTTCACACCCGGCTGCAACAACTGATCGACGAGCGTCTGGCCGAAGGTCGGCCGGTGCGGGTGGTGGGGATTCACAGTTTCACCCCGGTGTACTACGGCCAGCCAAGGGAGCTGGACGTCGGCGTGCTGTTCGGTCAGGCCAAGGCATACGCCCGGCGCCTGCTCGATGGCCTCGACCAGCATCCGCTGAAAGTCGCGGGCAACCAGCCGTACAGGATCGACCCGCTGGGCGACATGACTGTGCCGGTGCACGGCGATGCTCGAGGCCTTGAGTCAGTGTTGATCGAAGTACGCAACGATTTGTTGCGCAGCCCGGAAGCGGTGACCCGCTGGGCAAACTATCTGGCACCACTGCTGTAACCATTACTGTTAACACTGCTGACGCTGTAAACGACGGACCGATATAACAACTAAAACGACCGATTGGCTGACAAGGAGTTGCGCTTCATGGAAATAGAAGAGTTCGGCTACAAACAGGAGTTGAAACGTAGCCTGACACTGACCGACCTGGTGGTGTACGGGATGATCTTCATGATCCCCATCGCCCCGTTTGGTGTGTATGGCTACGTCAATGCCGAAGCACCGGGGATGGTGCCCTTGGCGTACATCATCGGCATGGTGGCGATGGTTTTCACCGCGCTGAGCTACGGCAGCATGGCTCGGGCCTTTCCGATTGCCGGCTCGGTGTATTCCTACGCGCAACGGGGCCTGAATCAACACGTCGGCTTCATCGCCGGCTGGCTGATGCTGCTCGACTACCTGCTGATTCCGCCGCTGCTCTACGTTTATGCGGCGATGGCACTCAACCATTTGTACCCGGACATTCCGAAAGTCGGCTTCATCCTGGCGTTCCTGGTCAGCGCCACTTTCGTCAACCTGCGCGGCATCACCTTCACCGCCCGCATGAATATCCTGTTTCTGCTGGCACAGCTTGTCGTGCTGGGGATTTTCCTGTTCTACGCCTGGAATGCCCTGCACAACGGCGGCGGCAACGGCCAGTTGACCCTGGCGCCGCTGTATCACCCGGAAACCTTCAACTTCGCCCTGCTGATGCAAGCGGTGTCGATTGCGGTGCTGTCGTTCCTCGGTTTCGATGCGATCTCCACGCTCGCCGAAGAAATCAAGGGCGACCCGGGGCGCAGTGTCGGCAAGGCAGCGTTGATCACTCTGGTGGTAATGGGCGTGATTTTCGTCGTACAGACCTGGATTGCCACCGATCTGGCAGCGGGCATGGGCTTCAAGTCCGCCGACACCGCATTCTATGAAATCGCCGAAATCGCGGCTGGAAGCTGGCTCGCGACCCTGACCGGCGTGGCCACGGCGCTGGCCTGGGGCGTGGCGGTGGCGATCACTTCGCAAGCGGCGGTCTCGCGCCTGCTGTTCGGCATGGCCCGCGACGGCAAGCTGCCGAAAGTGCTGGCCAAGGTCCACCCGAAACACAACACGCCGTACCTGAGCATCTATCTGGTAGCCGTGCTGTCGCTGGTGATCTGCTACCTGTTCATCAACTCGGTGGACACCCTGACCTCGCTGGTCAACTTCGGCGCCCTGAGCGGCTTCATGCTGCTGCACCTGACCGTGATCAATTACTACTGGCGCCGGCAGAAGTCCGGCCAGGTGATCCGTCACCTGATCTGCCCGGTGATCGGCTTCATCATCGTCGCGGCCATCATGTACAACATGGGCGTCGATGCACAGAAACTCGGCCTGATCTGGATCGCACTGGGTCTGGTGTACCTGTTCTTCCTGAACAAGCTCGGCGCCAGTACCGCGCTGCCTGACCCGAGCAATGGCTGACAAGAAAAAGAGCGGCGTCTGACAACAAATCAGGCGACCGCCGCTTTAACGCGTGGAAACCGACAGTGATAGTCAGGTTCGGCGAATGTGCCGAACCTTTTGATACAGGAGTGCATCCATGCTGGTCTTACGCCCAGTCGAGCCAAACGACCTGCCTCAATTGCAACAACTGGCTCGCGACAGCCTGGTGGGCGTCACGTCCCTGCCGGACGACAGCGAGCGCCTGGGCGAAAAAATCGCCTCGTCCTGCGCCTCGTTCAACAGCGACGCTGCGGCTCAGGGCCCGGAGAATTACTTTTTCGTGCTGGAAGATCTGGACAGCCGTCGTCTGGTCGGCTGTTCGGAAATCCTCGCCACTGCCGGCCACAACGAACCGTTCTACAGCCTGCGCAACCGTCACTTCACCAGCGCATCGCGGGAACTGAACATCGAACATGGCGTTCCGGCGCTGTCGCTGTGCCACGACCTCAGCGGCCACACACTGCTGCGCGGCTTTCACATCGATGCGGCGCTGGTGCGCACACCGTTCTCGGAATTGCTGTCGCGGGCACGACTGCTGTTCATCGCGGCCCATGCGCCGCGCTTTGCCGAAGCGGTAATCACTGAAATCGTCGGCTACAGCGACGAGCAAGGCAACTCGCCGTTCTGGGATGCGCTGGGCAAACACTTCTTCGATTTGCCCTACGTCGAGGCCGAACGCCTGTGCGGCTTGCAGAGCCGTACGTTTCTCGCCGAGCTGATGCCGCAGTACCCGATCTACGTGCCGATGCTGCCGCTGGCGGCGCAGGAATGCATCGGTCGCATCCACCCGGACGGTCAGGAAGCCTTCGACATCCTTGAGCGCGAAGGTTTTGAAACCAACAGCTACATCGATCTGTTCGACGCTGGCCCGACCCTGTATGCGCGCACCACCAACATCCGTTCGATCGCCCAGAGCCAGAGCGCCGCGGTTCAAACGGAACCACTGATCGATGCCCGCGGTCGCTATCTGGTGAGTAACGATGCACTGCATGGTTACCGGGCGGTGGTCGCCGAGCTGGATTACCAGCCCGGCCAGCCCCTGGCGCTCACCCCGTCGCAGTGTGCGGCGCTGAACGTCAGCCATGGCAGCACGGTCCGGGTGATCGCTCTATGAACCGCGTCCGTATCCAACGTCAGTGCCCGAGCAGGCGCGCAAAAGGAGTTGCAGCATGATTGTCCGTCCGGTCCAAGTCAGCGACCTGCCAGCGTTGATGACGCTGGTGCAACAGGCCGGGCCGGGGTTCACCACCCTGCCCGCCAATGAAGATCGCCTGGCCCACCGGGTACGCTGGGCGCAGCGCGCCTTCGCCGAACAGGTCGAACGGGCCGATGCCGATTACCTGTTTGTGCTGGAGGACGACGAACAGCGAGTGGTTGGCGTCAGTGCACTGGCCGGGGCAGTCGGCCTGCGCGAGCCCTGGTACAACTATCGGGTCGGGCTGACCGTCAGTTCGGCGCCGGACCTGGGCATTCAACGGCAGATTCCGACGTTGTTCCTCAACAATGAACTGACCGGCCAATCGGAACTGTGCTCGCTGTTCCTGCGCCACGACCAGCGCCACGGTAGCAATGGACGTCTGCTGTCATTGGGGCGCTTGCTGTTTGTCGCCGAATTCCCGCATCTGTTCGGCGAAAAGATGATCGCCGAACTGCGCGGCAGTGCCGACGAGCAAGGCTGTTCACCGTTCTGGGACAGCCTCGGCCGGCACTTCTTCCAGATGGACTTCAGCCACGCCGACCACCTGTCCGGGCTGGGCAACAAGTCGTTCATCGCCGAACTGATGCCGCGCCAGCCACTGTACACCTGCCTGCTCACCGAACAGGCCCAGGCCGTGATCGGCCAGGCCCACCCCAACACCGAACCCGCGCTGAAGATCCTCCAGGCCGAGGGTTTCGCTCACAAAGGCTATATCGACATCTTTGACGGCGGCCCGGTGATCGAGTCGCCAATCCGCAATATCCGCACCGTGCGCGACAGCCTGGAACTGACCCTGAGCATTGGCACACCGGACGATCAGGCGCCGCTGTGGCTGATCCACAATCGGCGCCTGGAAAACTGCCGCATCACCGTGGCGCGTGCGCGCCGGGTCGGCAGCAGCCTGGTGATCGACCGCCTCACCGCCAAGCGCCTGCAATTGCAGCCGGGTAACTCGGTACGGGCGGTGCCACTGCCCAATCAACAGCAGCAGGCGGTGGCGGCCTGAGCGCCTCTGCCTGCAGCAAGAAAGCCTGAACAGGTTTTTCCTGGTTAACTTCCTCGTTAATTCGTCATGATCCTTGACCCATTGGCGTGATAGCCTTTTCACCTTCGGCGTTGACACCTTTGCTCAAGCCTTTCCATTCCTTTGTATTGGTGGAACTCGTATGACCAGGCTTTCTCATCAAGATTTGCGCCGTAACTTCCGTCAGCTGCTGGCTTCCGACACCTGCTATCACACCGCCTCGGTGTTCGATCCGATGTCCGCCCGCATCGCCGCTGACCTGGGTTTTGAAGTAGGGATTCTCGGCGGCTCGGTCGCCTCGTTGCAGGTCCTGGGGGCTCCGGACTTTGCCCTGATCACCCTCAGCGAATTCGCTGAACAGGCTACCCGCATCGGCCGCGTCGCCCAATTGCCGGTGATCGCCGACGCCGACCACGGCTACGGCAACGCGCTGAACGTGATGCGCACCATCGTCGAACTGGAACGCGCCGGCGTCGCCGCGCTGACCATCGAAGACACCCTGCTGCCGGCCCAGTTCGGCCGTAAATCCACCGACCTGATCACCGTCGCCGAAGGCGTCGGCAAGATCCGCGCGGCACTGGAAGCCCGGGTCGATTCGGAAATGGCGATCATCGCCCGGACCAACGCCGGCATCCTGCCGAATCAGGAAATCATCAGCCGCACCCGCCAATACCAGGCCGCCGGCGCCGACGGCATCTGCATGGTCGGTATCCAGGACTTCGATCAGCTTGAGCAAATCGCCGAACACCTGACCGTCCCGCTGATGCTGGTGACATACGGCAACCCGGCGTTGCGCGATGACAAACGCCTGGCCGAACTGGGCGTGCGCGTGACCATCGACGGTCACGGTGCCTACTTTGCGGCGATCAAGGCGACTTACGACAGCCTGCGCGAACAGCGCCAGATCTTCACCCAGGCCTCGGATCTGAGCGCCACCGAACTGACCCACACCTACACCCAGCCTGAGGAATACATCCTCTGGGCCAAGGAATACATGAGCGTCAAAGAGTAACCTCGCACCACGCTACAAAGAGGCAGAGCGGCCCGACGCCATTACGAGTCCACTCGCATGGCGCCCGCCGCGAAACCGCTAGACCGCTGTCTTGAAGCCTTCTTCCCGCTGTAATGCCCGCGTCTGAATCACGTTCAGAATGGCGCAGCCCTCTCGCATCAGCAGATGCACCGCGCTGGTAATGCGCGTCAGATCACAATCGGAAATGCCCTTGAGGTCGAGACTGGAAAAGGTGTCTGCCAGATCGCGCACGACCACAAAACGGTGCATCGCACACGCGGCCATGTCGCTGAGTTCTTTTTGAGTGTTGATGAAGAGCACCGGGGATTCGGCGTCGTAGGTGTCGATGGGGAGGTAGCGGGGGATTACTTGTTCTGACATTGGTGTAACTCCAGGTGAGGCAACCACCTTTCGCGGCCAAGCGAATAAGGGTGGCAGCTGTGAGCGGGTTGGCCGACCAGATACCTGAAAGATCCGGCACACCCTAAGGTGTCCCGCGCACAGCCGCCATAACACGTTGCCCAGAAACTGCTCTGAGCGATGGCGCTGTTACGTTTCAGGTTACCGACCGGCCAAGATCGTTCGCGGAGTTTTCCGCGAGCCAAAACTATAGGGGTCGGCACCGAAACGCGGCAACAGGGTACGTTGTAGGAAAGGTCTTGGAAATATGTGGGCTGGTTTTGATGGCAGTGTTCGGCTTGATATCTGGCCCTCACCCTAGCCCTCTCCCAGAGGTAGAGGGGACCGATTGGGGGATATTGGTGAGATACACCGACGTGAAAGATTTGCGCTGAATCCATAATCGACTCGGTGTTTCAGGTCGATGTATTACGCAACACACCTCGGTCGGCCCCCTCTCCTGCTGGGAAAAGGAACCGATTGGGGGATGCTGGAGAAGTACACCGACTTGAACGTTATGCGTCGAATCCATAATCAACTCGGTGTTTCAGGTCGATGTATAGCGCAAGACACCTCGGTCGGCTCCCTCTCCCCCTGGGAGAGGGCTGGGGTGAGGGGAAAATCTGACACGCCGCCGAATCCACTACATCCACTCACCGCCCCTTAGCCAACTCCATAATCATCCGCGACAACACATATATCCGCGGCGCCACGCTCTCCACCTCCGCGTACTCCTCCGGCGTATGAATGTTGCCGCCAACAATCCCGAACCCATCCAGCGTCGGCGTCCCCACCCCGGCCGACAGGCTCGCATCCGCCGCCCCGCCGCTGCCTTCTTCGGTCAACTTGCGGCCGATCTCGCCGTATATCCCCTGGGCCATCGCCATCAAACGATCCGACTCCGCCGTCTGCGGCATCGGTGGCAATCCGCGTTGCAGTGAAGTCTTCACCTCAGTGTCAGGAATCAACTTGTCCTGCGACACCCGCGCCAGATCCTTCTCGATCCGGTCGAACTCTTCCGGCACCGCCGCCCGCACGTCAGCCTTGGCCGTGGCCTGATCCGGAATCACGTTGGTGCGGTCGCCAGCCTTGAGCACAGTGAAATTGATCGTGGTTTTCTTCGCTTCGTCGCCGAGTTTGCCTAGTTGCAGGATCTGATGCGCCGCCTCCATCGCCGCGTTGCGCCCCAGTTCCGGCGCGACGCCGGCGTGGGCGGCCTTGCCCTTGACCTCGACCAGCGCGGTGGCGCTGCCCTTGCGCCACACCACCAGACCATCAGCCGGACGGCCCGGTTCCAGGTTGAGGGTCACGTCGTGAAGCTTGGCGGTTTTCTTGATCAGGTCGGTGGCGACATCCGAGCCGGTTTCTTCGCTGGCATCAAGCAGGAAAGTGATTTGCGCATAGTCCTTGAAGTCGAGGTTCTTCAGGACCTTCAGCGCATAAATGCCGGCGACGATCCCGCCCTTGTCGTCCATCACGCCCGGCCCGTAGGCGCGGCCATCCTTGATGTGGAACGGTCGTTCGGCGGCGGAGCCTTCCTTGAACACCGTGTCCATGTGCGCCATCAGCAGGATTTTCGCCTTGCCGGTGCCTTTGAGCGTGGCGAGCACGTGGTTGGTTTTTTCCGGGGTGTTCGGCACCAACTCAATCGTTGCGCCAAGCTTTTTCAGCTCATCGATGGCGATTTCGCTGACTTGTTTGAGGCCCGTTTCATCGCCGGAACCGGAGTCGATGTTGACCAGCCGCTCCAGCAGTTTCAGGGCGTCGGGCTTGAATTGCTCGGCATCGGCCAGCACCTGTTTATGCGGTTCGGCAAAGACACCGGAGGCTGCAAAAGCGAGGGACAGGCCAGCCAGCAGGGAACGAGGGAATTTGAACGTCATGAATCAATCCTTGTTTCGTGTCGGGTACTGAACCGTACCTGACATCGCTCCAAGGCTCTATCCCCGATGCGACACCCATCCATTCAAACCGAATCGAAAACCTCGCGCCGCGGCAGGTCATCATTACTGCAGATCACCCGGTTGCGCCCACTGGCCTTGGCCTCGTAGAGCGCCTCATCGGCGTCATTGAGCCAGCGCGTCGCATCGCCGTGAGCCGGATCGAGCGCCGCCAGGCCAATGCTCAGGCTGACTTTCAGCGCCGGGTTCTGTTCATACACCAGAAAGGAAAAACGCTCACGCAAGGCTTCCATCGCCTGCGCGGCATTGAACAGCGGCAGGTCCGGCAGGATCACGCAAAACTCGTCGCCGCCGTAGCGCCCCGCCACATCGGCCATGCGCAGGTTCTGCTTGAGCATCTTGCTCAACTGACGCAGGACGATATCGCCGGCCACATGGCCGTAGGTGTCGTTGATCGCCTTGAAGTGGTCGATGTCGATCAGCGCAATCGCCGCGCCTGTCTGCTGGCGTTTGCAGCGCTGGAATTCGACTTCCAGTTGATCTTTCCAGGCGCCATGGTTGAGCAGACCGGTGAGGCTGTCGGTGCGGCTCAACGCCAGCAATTCACGTTTGTGCAGGCCAAGGGTGTAGGCCTGGCGGAAGCAGATCCAGCCCAGCGCCAGCGGATACAGCATCAACAACGGCAGGCAGGCATAGAGCTGCGCCGGCGAGGTCGCGGGGATGAAGGCCGGGGCAAACACCACCAGCCCGACGCCGACGCCAAGCAACTGCGCCGCCGCACCGGCCAGCAGAAAACGCAGGCCACCGATGGCGACGTTGTTCATCGCCATCATTGAAATGGTCGTGGCGCTGGGCAAGGGATTGAAATGCATGGCGGCGACCCAGAAGCCACCGAGGAAGGCATCGATCAAAAGATTGCGGTGTTCGGCGTGGTACGGAACCTTAGCCCGCCGGGCCCATTGATACGCGAGGTGCGGCCAGACCAGGCCGTTGAACAACATTAGTGCCCAGACCCACGCCGGCGGATCGAGCGGGTACATCGCAACGCTCACGCAGAGAAGCCCCAGGACCAGACCGAGGGTTCGCGATGTGTAAAGCCTCCTGGCCAGTGAAAGTCCCTTTCCTCCCGTTCTTCCCATAAGGGCCTCGAGTACACCGCAAAAGGATGTGCTCGGAGTCTAACAGGGAGACGTTAAATAGCCATCACCGGCCAGCGGCCGAATACCCCGCCATTTCCATCACACGGCAGACAAATGATTGGCTATACATGAAAGGAAGAAAACGGAAAAAAGACTCTAAGAAGGAGGCCCATGCAGACCTATCAAGTGTTGATCATCGGCAGCGGGTTTGGCGGCCAGTGCGCGGCGGTCAATTTGCTCAAGGCCGGCATCGACGATTTTCGCTTGCTGGAGCGGCGGGACTTTTTCGGCGGTACCTGGTGCCAGAACACTTACCCCGGCGCGGCGGTCGATGTGCCGTCGCCCCTGTATTCACTGTCGTTCGCGCCCTACCCCTGGACGCAGATGTTCGCCGAACAGGCCGAACTGCATCACTACACCGAACATGTGATCGAGCGTTTCGGCCTGCGCGACCGGGTGGAACTGCAAGCCAATGTCGAGCGCATCGAATGGGACGAAGTCGAGAAGCGTTGGGCCGTGCACACCGGCACCAAAGGCACGTTTTACGCACGGTTCCTGATCAATGCCACCGGGCCGCTGAGCCAACCGGTCGTCCCACACTTCCCCGGTCAGGATCGTTTTCAGGGCAGGACCTTTCATACCAACAATTGGGACCACAGCTACGACTATCGCGGTAAACGCGTGGCCATCGTCGGCAGCGGCGCCAGTGCGGCGCAGGTGATTCCGACGATTGCGCCGCAGGTCGATCAACTGCACGTCTTCCAGCGAACGCCGCATTGGGTACTGCCCCGACCCGACCGCAAGTTCGGGCCTTTCCAGCGCTGGCTGTTGGGGCTGAAACCGGCCTACAAGCTGTTGCGCTGGATGATCTACTGGCAGTTCGAAACCCGGGTCATCGCCTTCAAATATTCAAAACCGGCGATTCACATGGTGCAGCACCAGGCGCTGAAATTCCTCAAACGCCAGGTAACGGATCCCGAACTCCAGAAAAAACTGACGCCGGACTTCACCATAGGCTGCAAACGGGTATTGGTCTCCAGCACTTATTACCCCGCACTGACCCGGCCCAACGTGACGCTGCACAGCCGCGAGCAAGGCATCGCCAGCCTCGACGAAACCGGCATCGTCACCACGGACGGCCAGCACATCGATGTGGACCTGATCGTGTGGTCAACCGGTTACGACGCCACCGATGGCGTGATTTCCTACCCGGTCAGCGGAAAAAACTCCGTGCAATTGCGTGATGTCTGGGCGCAATACCCGCGCGCTTACCTCGGCACCAGCCTGCCGGACTTTCCCAACCTGTTTATCGTCACCGGGCCGAACACCGGCATCGGCCATACCTCGGCGCTGTTCATCATCGAATCGCAGATGAACTACATCCTCGACTGCATCCGCACCGTGCAGGCCAAAGGTCTGCGCAGCATCGAAGTTCGCCCCGAAGCAGAACGTACCTACACTCAGATGATTCATCGGGAGATGGAGCGCACGGTCTGGAAAACCGGCGGCTGCCACAGTTGGTATCAAAGCAGGAGCGGTCATGTGATCGCGATGTTCCCCGGCTTCAGTTTCAGCTACCACCGGTTGACCCGTGCGCTTAAACCGGCCGACCACATTCTGTCTTGAACAAGGAAGACTCACGATGCTTTTGCTGTTTGTCGCCCTCGCGGTTTTCGTGGCCTGGAGCTGGTTGAGCTACCCGGCAGTCGGCCACTGGCTCTACGATCTGAGCGCAGCTTTGGAGGCGAAGCTGTACCGGTTGCACAAGATTGAAGTGCCGATTGCCGAAATGACCGTGTCGACCTGGCAAGGCGGACCCTATGAAGCGTCTAGCAGCATTCTGATGCTGCATGGCTACAGCGCGGAAAAGAACCTGTGGCTGCGCTTTGCCCGTCATTTTGTCAGTCAGTACCGGGTGATAATCCCGGATCTGGCCGGCCACGGCGAAACCGGCTTCAAGGCCGGTGGCGGCTACGACATCGCGGTACAGGCCAAGCGCATGATCCAGTTGCTCGACGTCTGCGGCGTCGAGAAAGTCCACGTGATCGGCAACTCCATGGGCGGTTACATCGCCGCGTGGCTGGCGGCGACCTACCCCGATCGCATCGCTTCGGTGGCACTGATCGACCCGGCCGGCGTCACAGCACCGGAGCCCAGCGACATGGAGCGCCACCTGGCCCGTGGGCACAATCCGTTTCTGATCAATTCCCGGGAAGAATTCCGACGCTTCTATGCGATGACCATGGCCTCGCCACCCTGGGTGCCGGGGCTGGTGCTGGATGCCATCGCCCAACGCTACGAACAACGCCGGGATGAACTGGAAGAAATCTTCCGGGATTTCCGCGCCAGCCCGCCGATGGAGCCGAAACTCCCAGACATCAAATGTCCGGGGCTGTTGCTCTGGGGCCGCAAGGACCGGTTGATCGACGTCAGCAGCGTGCCGGTCTGGAGCAAGGGCATCGCCAATCTGCGGGTGGATGTATGGGACGGCGTCGGTCACATGCCGATGGTCGAACAGCCGTCGAACACGGCACGTTTGTATCGGGAGTTCCTGGGGGAGAATTCGCGTCAGGACAGGTAAACGGTCAGTCGTTGGCAGAATGAAGTTCGTAGGATTCTTCGTTTGCCCGCGTCGGCGAAGGCTGCGATCTTTTCCCCCATCCTTTACGTGACCGTGCCAGGAATTTTTTTCATGACCGTGCAGCCGTTCGTCAGCCCCGACCTGATCCGCCAACGCTTCTCCAAAGCGATGTCCGACATGTACCGCGAAGAAGTGCCGCTGTACGGCGCCTTGATGGAGTTGGTGGAGCAAACCAACCGCGAAGTGCTGGCACGCGAGCCTCAGATTGCCCGTCAACTGCACAGCACCGGAGAAATCGAACGGCTGGACATGGAGCGCCATGGCGCAATCCGCGTCGGCACCGCCACTGAACTGGCCACCCTCGCCCGCCTGTTTGCGGTGATGGGCATGCAACCCGTGGGTTATTACGACCTGACGCCCGCCGGCGTGCCGGTGCATTCCACGGCGTTCCGCGCAGTGCATGAAGATGCGCTGCAGGTCAGCCCGTTCCGGGTGTTCACTTCGTTGTTGCGACTGGAGTTGATTGAAGATCCCGAGCTGCGGACCTTTGCTGAATCGGTACTGAATAAGCGTTCGATTTTCACGCCTTCGGCGCTAAGGCTGATCGAACAGGCCGAATCTGCTGGCGGACTGAATGAGTCCGAGGCCGGGGAATTTGTCCTGCAAGCGCTGGAGACCTTTCGCTGGCACCACAGCGCCACCGTCACCGCCGCGCAATACCAGACCCTCAGCGCCCAGCATCGCCTGATCGCCGATGTCGTCGCGTTCAAGGGCCCGCACATCAACCACCTGACCCCGCGCACGCTGGATATCGACATTGTTCAGGCGCAGATGCCCCTGCATGGCATCACGCCCAAAGCGGTGATCGAAGGGCCGCCGCGCCGGCAGCATCCGATCCTGTTGCGTCAGACCAGTTTCAAGGCGCTGGACGAACCGATCGCCTTCACCGACCAGACGCAAACTCGCGGCAGCCACAGCGCCCGGTTCGGCGAAATCGAACAACGGGGCGCGGCGCTGACTCCCAAGGGCCGGGCGCTGTATGACCGCCTGCTGAATGCCGCGCGAGATGAACTGGGCGATTTCCCCAACGAAGCCAACGCCTCACGCTACAACGCGCTGATGACTCAGCACTTCAGCGAATTCCCTGACAGCCTCGAAGGCATGCGCGAGCAGGAATTGGCGTACTTCCGTTATTTCCTGACAGACAAAGGGCTTGCGGCGAGTCGTCCCGCTGATGTTTCGCTGCAAACGCTGTTACGCGACGGGTATGTGAAAGCCGAACCACTGGTGTATGAAGACTTCCTGCCGGTCAGTGCGGCGGGGATTTTTCAGTCGAACCTGGGGGATGCGACGCAGACGCACTATGGCGAGCATTCCAATCGTCAGGCGTTCGAACAGGCCTTGGGCCGCTCGACCATCGATGAGCTGGGGTTGTATGCCGAAACGCAACAGCGTTCGGTTGAGGAATGTCTGGCCGCGTTGGCCCGATAACACTGAAAAAAGGTCGCCCGATGCCTCGGACGACCTTTCTGGACTTCAGCGCAACCGCGACAACAAGCTGAAAGCGGTCGCCTCGGACGATGCAGGATTCTGCCCCGTCAGCAGCAACCCGTCCTCCACCGTGTAACTCGCCCAATCCTCGGCCTTGGAAAAAATCCCGCCCTTGGCCTTGAGTTCGTCTTCCACCAGAAACGGCACGACATCGGTCAATTGCACCGCGTCCTCTTCGCTGTTGGTGAAACCGGTCACGCGCTTGCCTTTGACCAACGGCTGGCCGTCGGCACCCTTGACGTGGCGCAGTACGCCGGGCGCATGGCAGACAGCCGCAACCGGTTTGCCACTGTTGTAAAAGGCTTCGATCAGCGCGATGGAGTGTCGATCTTCGGCCAGATCCCACAGCGGACCATGGCCACCCGGGTAGAACACGGCATCGAAATCCGCCGCTTTGACTGAGTCGAGTTTGACTGTCGATGCCAGCGCCGACTGAGCAGCCGTGTCCGTGCGAAAGCGCTCCGTGGCTTCGGTTTGCGCATCCGGCGCATCGCTTTTCGGATCCAGCGGCGGCTGGCCGCCCTTGGGCGATGCCAAGGTCAGGTGGGCGCCGGCATCCTTGAATGCGTAGTACGGAGCAGCGAACTCCTCCAGCCAGAATCCGGTTTTCTTGCCGGTATTGCCCAGTTGATCGTGGGACGTCAGAACCATCAGGATTTTCATGTTGTTCTCACTCTGTTTGAGGAATTCTCAACCGCCATGCGGTCGTCCTGAGTGATTGACCGTAGACGTTTGCGGTTCGTTTCACCCGATCGGCGCTTGACCCCAACTGCGCAAGAAGTTGCGCAGTTGTACGTAATAAAACACCCCTGAAAACCGCTGCAAGCCACGCCGTTCATGGCCTCTAGCCAAGTGCGCAAGAAGTTGCGCAGTACTGTGCAACTTCTTGCGCACCTTTTTCCTGAAACGCTGCTCT